>JBBIOI010000003.1:0-75864 GCA_037443425.1 Deltaproteobacteria bacterium | reverse complement strand
AATAAGGCTTGAAATAAAACTAAAGAATGATTATTTTGTTAAAAAAGGAGGAGAATAAATGGATGATATTGAAAAATTGAAGAAATTGATTCCTCACTGGATGGAGCATAATGATGAGCATGCAGAGAGTTATAAGATTTGGGCTGAAAGGGTATCTTCTTGCGAGATGAAGGACCTCTCAGAGATACTGCTCAAGCTTCATAGTGAATCAAAGAAATTAAAAGCGCTTTTTGAAGAGGCTATAAAGATTTTAAATATTGATTGATACCCAATTTAATTATAGAAGAAATGGGATTATATGCCTACGAATTTAGATAAAGAATTGATTAAAAAGACAATATCTTTTCATGGTCATTTTTGCCCAGGGCTTGCCATAGGGATGAGGGTAGCAGAACTTGCCATAAAAAGATTGGGACCGCCTGATAAGGCAGATCTCATAGCCATAGTTGAAACGGATATGTGTGGGGTTGATGCCATTCAATTTATTACTGGATGTACTTTTGGTAAAGGAAATATCATTCATAAAGATTATGGAAAGATGGCATTCAATTTTTATGATCGTAATAAAAATAAGGGGTTTAGAGCTATTCTGAGACCAGATATTTCAGGTAAGATAGCAGCCGAGCTTCGTCGATTGAACAAGAGATTAAAGGATGGGATTATTACAGAGAAAGAAAGGAAACGGATTGAAGAATTGAGGAAGTCACTAATAGATAGATATATGGATGTTGAATTGGAAGAGATGTTTGATATCAGGAGACCTTTTTTTCCAATTCCCAAGCCAGCTCGAATTTTAGAGAGTCTTAAATGTGAACAATGTGGTGAGATGACCATGGAATCTCGAACAAGAAGATTGGATGGTAAGACACTTTGTATTCCATGTTTCGAAAAAGAGGAGCAAAAGAAATAATTATGGAATGTTATTCAAGATTCCTGGTTTATGATAGGGGGGATTAATTTATTTAAATTTGTGCTAACTTTGGTTAGAATATGAATAGATGGTTTGATGGGAAGATGGGCTATCAAAAATTTTGTTATTGGGTAGATAAGGAAAGGTTAGAAGGTTTTAAAAAGATTCGTAAGCTTAATAATATTAAGCAAAGAGAAGAAGTTCAGATCCCCTGCCATGCATTGAAAGTCTCGAGAGAGCTTTCTTATTTAACTCCAGAAGTATGGAATGGTGTTTGTGAGAGAAGGACTTCGTGGTACTGGAAGTCAGAGAAGGTAGGCTTGACTCTAATTATTAGTAACCTTCCTATTGAGGATTTTTATTTAGGAGATCCAATCGTAATCAAAGAAACAGACTTCAAACCAGATTATTTACCTTCATTTAATGAAATAACGACATTGATTGAATCTGAAACATATCAGGGGAAAAAGCCCGATAAGTGGGATGAGTTTAAACCCAAGGAGGTAGAGTTTTACAGAAGATGGTTTCAGCGTCTTCAATTCAATGAGGTTTTTGACTTTGAAAGGATCTTTATATATCATTCAGCAAATCATGCAAATTTTATTAATCCAAAATTTTTTATTTATCAGGATGGAATGAAGATTCCATACTCAATTTCTAATAGTTTGCATGTATGTTCTTCTTGTATGGAGTTTTTCGATATTGTTGGAGAGAAGTGGTCAATCAAATATGTAGTTCCTTGTATGGGAGCAGTTTTATTTGCGCATCTTCCTATGGATAGATATTTTGAGGTAAGGAAGTTATGGGCCGTTAACTCAGGAGGTAGAGTACCTGCCTTTTAAGCAGGGAGTCGTGGGTTCGAGTCCCGCACGGCCCACTTTAAGAAATTTTATCTAAATTGAGCGTGTTTTTATTAAGAGCAATTATTAGTCATTTCGAGCACCCAAAGTGTGTGTGCCAAAATAACATAAAATAGAGATTGTTTCGACTTTGCCTCTCAATAACTAACTTAAATCGCTCAATTTAGATTTTATAAATAGGATTGAATATACACGGCTAAGGCTTATTGGGACCAGGAGGGCAGGGAACCCACCTCTATATACATCTTTTTAAATAAAATTCTAAAGGCCACCGAATAAGCCTCAAAAGGATACAAAAATAGAATTTTCTGTTTTATAATTAACAAAAATTTTTAAAAGGAGGAAAAAATGGCTGTTATAGTTGACTTAGAAAAATGCACTGGATGTGGAACGTGTGAGGAAAGCTGCCCTGTTGAGGCGATTAAAGTAGAAGATGGAAAAGCGGTAGTAGATGATGATACATGTGTTGATTGCGGAACATGTATTGAGGAGTGTCCAGAAAAAGCCATAAGCGAAGGGACATAATTATGATGGATAAAATTGAGTGTATTGCTTATGTTTAAGGAGGGAAATATGATCAATATAAACATCCCAGGCTGGGCGAATATGGAGATTGAAAATATGGTGATTGACTTAAATGGTACACTTGCTGTTGATGGGAAGGTATCGATGGATGTAAAAGAGAGGATAAATAAGATTTCCGAATTGATTGAAATATATGTTTTAACTTCAGATATATATGGAACAGCCTTTGAAGAATGTAAGGGTTTGAGGGTCAAGCTTATAAAAATTGAGGGAGATTCAACTGAAGAAGGAAAATTTGAATTTATAAAAGGACTTCCCCTTGAAAAAACAGTTGTGATAGGAAATGGAAATAATGATAAGCTTATCTTAAAAGAGTCTGCCCTCGGTATTGCTGTTTTAGGGGATGAGGGATTGTCTATATCTGCAATTAAAAATGCAGATATTGTAGTGAAGAATATCTCTGATGCCCTTGACCTTTTTTTAAAACCTAAAAGATTAATTGCTACCTTAAGAGAATAAAGAAACTACGAGGTAATCGGTTTGGATTTAGAACCTAAGAGTATTGTCATCGTTGGAAATGGATGTGCTTCGGCTGAATGTATTAAAGCATTAAGAGAAAACGGATATAGTGGTAGGATCTTTCTTTTTAGTGAGAATAATTGGTCTGTTTTTAATCCTATGCTTATTACCTATTACCTCGCGGATAAGATTGATTTTGATGGAATGTTTCCATACGGAAGAGGAGAAGATTTTTATAAAAGATATAAGGTCGATGTATATTTTGGATCGTCCGTAGTGGCCATCTACCCTGAAGATAAGGTTGTTTATACCCATTCAGGGAAGGAATTTAAATACGATAGATGTCTGATTGCTACAGGGGCCCGTCCAGTTATTCCTTCAGTAAAAGGTATCGAATCTGAAAGGATCTTCCAGGTCAGAACAGTTGAAGATGCTATTCGAATGAAGATTTTTTTAAGTAATAACCCCCAAAAAGCTCTGGTTGTGGGAGCTTCACTTATAGGGATTAAGATTGCCGAAGTACTATATAACCGAGGGATGGAAGTTTATTTATTAGATATTGCCAGACATATCTTTCCTTTAAATGCCCACCCTGAATGCGCCAGGATTATTGAAGAACGTTTAGAACAGAAAGATATAAGGCTTAGACTCGGGACTGAAATAGAGAAGATAAAGGAGAACAGTAGAGGCTTGAAGGTCTACTTAAAAGATAAGAGTGTAGTTGAAACAGATATGGTAGTAATCTGCATCGGAGTAAAGCCAAATACTGATTTTATTAATGACAAGGTAGCTATAGACCGAGGTATACTGATTGATGAATATACGAGAACAAGCTGTAAAGATATCTATGCAGCAGGAGATGTTTCTCAAGCAAAGACCCTCTTAGGAGGAAAATCACAGATTATAGGTTTATTAAGTAATGCACGTTACCAAGGTCGAACAGCAGGAAAGAATATGCTGGGAAAGATTGAGCCCCTACCAGCAGTAATACCTAATAATATTGCCCATTTTTTGGGAATGGATTTTGTCAGTATAGGGGATATAGTTTATTATGACAGGATGGAAATACGATCTAATGGAGGGCAATTTATTCAATTTTTCTGGAAGGATAAATTGCTTACAGGAATTAATATTCTTGATTCATACCAGGAGTCAGGAATAATAAAGAATACCATGATAAAAGGCTTGATACAAAAGAAGGATTTGTTATCAGGTAATGCATCGTTGATTCAGGAGCAATTACTAAAAATATATTTAGGGAGGTTCGCATAGGATGAAAAAGGTTGAAAAATTATTGAAAGGAAAGATTCCATCACCTGAGACAGGTATTGAGATAAGAAAGTCGATATGTACTATCTGTGATCCCACAACACAATGTGGACTCGATCTTTATATTAAAGATGGAAAAATCATTAAGGTTGAAGGAAGTAAAGAACATCCTTATAATATGGGGACGCTTTGTTCTAAAGGGGCGGCACTGCGTCAATATGTATATAGTGAAGATCGTTTAAAGACGCCTTTAAAAAGAATAGGAGAAAGAGGAGAAGGGCGATTTGAACATATATCATGGGATGAAGCTATTGACATAATTGCATCCAGATTTAATGAAATAAAAAACAGATATGGGCCAGAATCAGTTGTTTTTTTTGCAGGATATACAAAATACTTTAGACCTTATCTAAAGCGTTTAGCCCATTCCTTTGGATCTCCAAATTACCTCACAGAGTCAAGTACCTGCCATCAGGCAACAGCAATGGCTCAAAAACTGACCTTTGGGAAACCAGGCCGACCTGATATTAAAAATACTAAATGTCTCCTTGTATGGAGTTCAAATCCATTTCATACAAATCCTGGAAATGCAAGGGCTATTATAAAGGCTAAGGAAAGGGGAATGGTTTTGATTGTTGTTGATCCCCGACAAACTCCCACGACTGCCCTCGCAGACCTTCATCTCCAGGTAAGGCCAGGGACAGATGGGGCACTTGCATTGGGAATGGCAAACGTAATAATAAATGAGAAACTTTATGATTATCATTTCATCTCGAACTATTCTTATGGGTTTGACGAGTATAAAGAGTATGTCCGTGAGTTTACACCTCAAAAGGGAGAACAATTAACAGGGGTGCCCGCTGATAAAATAATAAAAGCAGCTCGAATGTATGCTTCCATAAAGCCGGCTGTCTTAATGCCTTCTGCATCCCCTGTTGTACACCATACCAATGGTGTCCAAAACTATCGTGCAGTATTTTCTCTAATCGGGCTTACGGGTAATTATGATATATATGGAGGGAATCTTGTAATACCAGAGAGTTTTATTCATCAACCTGGTTTATTTGTTACCCGTGAACATGAATTTATTCAACCAAGGCCCTGGAGCGAGATGGCTCCACGTATAGGGTCAGATAGGTTTCCTGTATGGAATGAGGTTGTGGATGAAGAGGCACAAGCCATGTATATACCCTTCCAGATTCGTTCTGAAAAACCATATCCACTCAAGGCCCTCATTGGCTTTGGTATGAATTACAGGATGTGGCCTGACCCGAAAGGTCTTTTAGAAAGTTTACAAAAATTGGACATTTTTATCAATATCGATATCTTCATGACAGATACATGTAAATTTGCAGACATTGTCCTTCCTGCGTGCACATCTGTTGAAAGGAGTGAACTTCGTTGTTATCCAATGGGCTATGTTATATTGACCCAACCTGCGATTAACCCGCTTTACGATTCGAGGTCAGATGTTGATATCATTTATAGTTTAGCAGAGAAACTTGGACTTGAGGATCCACTTTTCAAGGCTGGATATGAGGCCTCTTTAGACTGGATACTTGAACCAAGTGGCATTACTGTAGCTGAACTTAAGAAGTATCCAGGTGGTATGTTTGTTCCAAATCCAATGAAGATTTCAGAGAAAAAATATTTGGACGGTGGTTTTAAAACACCAAGTGGAAAGATGGAATTTAAATCTACCATCCTTGAAAAGTATGAGGGTGCTGCGGGTTTTGAAGCGATACCTGTTTACAGACCGCCGAAGTACAGTAAAGAATCTACACCTGAGATTGCTCAGACCTATCCCTTTATTCTAAATACAGGGTCAAGACTCCCAATGTTTATCCATACGAGGACATTTCGTCTAAGCTGGACTAAGAGCCTTCGACCAAATCATCCTTCTGCTGATATCAATCCGGAAGATGCCTCTATTTTAGGAATAAGACAGGATGATTTAATCCGTATATCTACACCCAAAGATTCAATTGTTGTAAAAGCCAATCTTACTCAGATGGTACAACCAGGAGTAATCCATATGTATCATGGTCATCCTGATGCAGATGTTAATACACTGTTTGAGGCAGATTATCTGGATCCCCTTTCTGGATACCCTGGTTTCAAATCATCTCTTTGCAAGATTGAGAAAGTTTGACTAAAGGAGGTCAAGCCATGGATAAGACAATTTGCCTGAATATGGATCTCTGTATAGGATGTGGTGCGTGTGTTGTAGCCTGTATGGATCAAAATGATATTTATCCAGAAAAAGGTCAGGTTTCATTTAGAAGAATTTATCGTGTGGAGGATGGTGAATTTCCAGAGGCAGACATAAAATATATTTCGACAGGTTGTTTGCATTGTGAGGACAGTCCTTGTATTATTTCTTGCCCCACAGGGGCTATTACAAGAGCTGTGGAGACAGGAGCCGTAGTTGTAAACAGGGAATTATGTATTGGATGTCACAGTTGTGCTATTTCCTGTCCTTTTGGGATACCAAGATTCAATAGCGATGGGAAGATGGAAAAATGCAATCTATGTTCAGAAAGGGTTGAATTTGGTTTAGAACCTGCATGCGTGCGGGTTTGTCCAACCTTTGCCTTAACTTTTGAGTCTCCAAATAAGATTCAGGAGGCCAAGGAATCTAAGTTTATATTAAATTTTGTAGGCTCAATATCAAAATCTTCAATAAAAAAATAGATACCATATTTTCCTTTATATAGAAATGCAATTCACGCATTTCTTTATATTATTATTCCTCTTTTATTTGATGGATGCCTTCGATCTTGAGACCTGCATCATCTAAAACATTTAATATAATATCCCTTTTTTCCCATTCGAAAAGTATGCAAACACCACAATCAGAACTAAGGTAGCGAGGGACAGGTATGAGGTCAAAGAATAGGCCTTTTTCTTTGATCAGTTTTTCAGCTTGAATAACATAGTGGATAGATGGGAAAAGTATTACCCCCTTAGACATTATTCACCTTTTTCCCAATCAAACTTTTAAGCGCCTCAATTGCCTTATCAATCTGTTCTTCATTATTAAAATAACCTAAACTAAAGCGAACAGTTCCATCTGGAAATGTTCCGATTGTTCGATGAGCCGATGGTGAACATTGAAGGCCTGCCCTTGAAAGGATTCCATATTCCCTTTCTAAATATAATGCTACATATGAAGGAGAAAATCCTTCTACATTAAAAGAGATTGTCGAAATTCTCTGGTCAATGTTTTGAGGTCCATAGATCTTAATTTGGCGAAATTGGCTTAATCCATCTAACAATCTTTCTGTTAAATCAAGCTCGTGTTTTCTAATTTTATCAATCCCAGTCTCAAGGACGAATTTTACACCTGATAAGAGCCCAGATATCCCTACACTGTTAGGGGTTCCACTTTCGAGGTGATCGGGGAAGAAATCAGGTTGTTCCTCATATTCTGAACGACTTCCAGTTCCTCCGTGTTTAAGCGGAATTATATCTTTTTCGTTAATGCGATAATTTATAACTAATCCCCCTGTTCCTTGTGGACCATAAAGACTTTTGTGACCTGTAAATGCAAGGAGGTCAATTGAATCATTTTGGACATCAATGGGATAAGACCCTGCAGTCTGGGCAGCATCTACAAGAAAAATTAGATTATATTTTCTTGTAATCTTTCCAACTTCTCGAATAGGCAGGAGTGTTCCAGTGACATTTGAGGCATGATTGAGGATGATCATTTTTGTATTGGGTTTTATTTTTTTCTCTAAATCATCAGGGTCTAAGAATCCTTTCTGAGAGCAGGGAATTTTAGTTACTTCTAAGCCTTGTCTTTCGAGATATCTTAAAGGCCTCATAACGGAGTTATGTTCCATACTACTCGTGATCACATGGTCGTTTGGCTTTAATAAGCCTTTTAAAGCCAGATTGATGGATTCTGTAGCATTTAATGTAAAGACAATTCTTGATGGATCTTTTATATTAAAAATAGTTGCCAATGCTTCTCGTGTTTCATATATAATCCTTGCTGCTTCAATTGATAGTGAATGTCCAGAACGACCGGGATTTGCTCCAATCTCATTCATGAATCTGATTATTGCCTCTAAAACCTGGGGAGGTTTGGGCCAAGAAGTTGCAGCATTGTCAAAATAGATTATACTTTTATCTTTCTTCATAAATATTAATAACCGATTGATTAAGGTCTGATCAATTGGTCTGCCTCCATTAAAGATTTTGCAATATCATACATGTTTGAAATAACTCCTACTCTAAGCTTTTCTTTTAAACCATAAAAGTCCAGACATGTTCCACACGAGAGTATCTCGACACCTTTTTCAGAAATCAATTTTAGTGTATCAAGAACCTCAGAACCCTCTGTTGTTAAATGGACCCCTAAATTAATAAATATCATTTTAGAAGGTTTTGGTTCCAATTCGAGGATAGTTTTTAAAAATGATCTCATTAAAATCCTGCCAAGAGTTTCGTCACCTACTCCGAGAAGATTTGAGTTTATATAAACAACAATCTTTTCTGCCTTGGATCTCGTCTCGGGCATCTCGCAACTCGATTTTTTCTGAATATGAAGATAAAAGTTATTATCTTTTTTTTCAATATTTACCATTGCTCCTTGACTTCTTGCAAATCTTTCTACATTGTCCCTGGCAGCTATATTATCTACAATAACGATTAACTCCTCTTGACCCTCTTCTAAGGCCTTTTTGGTATTTAAAACTGGCTGGGGGCAGGCCAATCCCCTGCAATCGATCTCTTTCATAGTAGCCCTCCTTAATTTTTATATAATCCATCTCACCACCCTTTTTTTCTAAGGGGGGAGAGATGTGAGTTGAAAACATATCCCTTATTTATGGGGTATACTTCATCAAGAATAGTTATTTAATAATGACAATCTTCCATTCACCGCCTCCAATCTTTATTATCTCGGGAACCTTACAGCCTCTTTCTTTTGCTAATTTTGGCACATCTTCAATAGCTGAAGGGCAATCTACAAGCATGTCCATTTGATTCTGTGCTTCAAGTTTTTTGATTAACGTCTCAACAGCGTATTTTGGATAAGGGCACATCCATCCTCTCATATCAACCTGATAATGTCTGTCATTCAATTTTACAGTTTTAATTTTTTTCATTTTCTCTTACCTTCCACATATGTTATTAAGATGTAAAAACATGTAAGAAACAGAAAAATTAGCAATGCTCCCCCAAACCACCCGAAGCGATGTCCTAAAGAGAATGGCTTTCCATAAAGCCATCCTTCACCTACATGATATCCATACAATAAGACCCATGACCCAGATGCTAACATGCCTGAAACGACAGCAAGCCATGCACGAACATAACCCTCCGCAGATCGCCAAAGAATTCCAGCCCCACAACCCCCGGCTAAAACCATTCCAATTCCAAAGATGAATCCACCAATCACTGTATGCAATCCCAATGGAAGAATAAAGTGCATTTGTTGATACCCCTGGGATTTAAGGATTGCAAATCCTACAGTGCCAATTGCGAGACTAAAAAGCACCCATTTCATGCTCTTCCATCTTCTACTTACGAAGATTTCACGAAATGCCCCTGCCATACATAGTCTTGAGCGCTGGAATACGATTCCGAAAAAGGTCCCAAAAAGCAGTAAACCAGAGAACTTTGTTTTTCCAAGCCAAAAATATGTAATAACTACAATAGCAAGGATAATAGATATCGCATAACCTATATAAGGTTGGATAGTGGAAGATACTTTTTTTATAGGTTCATCTGCAGTTGAATCATTGAATACTACTGAAGTAGCTGCTCTTATTGCCTGCCACTTTAAAAAAATCCCTCCTAAGTAAGCACCTAAGAGAAGTCCTATGGCTGCAACTGGTCCACTCAAAGAGAGTGCCATTGTAGCTGAGTAAAAGCCCCCTACATTACATGGTGGCATCAAAACAGTCCCAAAACCCATCAAGATTCCTCCTACAATTGCTAAAAGATATCCATATAGGTCATCTTTTCTAATCTTAAACTCTCCTGAAATGAGAGCTGATATTAAAACACCAAAGATTATACCAAAATCAATCATACTATGAACGTCGAGATGAGGAGGGGTTAAAGGATAAGCTAAAAATGGTGCATCTACCTTTATGCCGAGAAGATTATAGACCCAGCTACCCCACATCGCCATCTGAGGAAATACTCCTATTGCACGTGCATAGGCAAACATAAAAATATTTGCTAACGCCAATGCTATTGCTCCTGCCCAAATAGGCCAAGGTTTTTTCCAGATATAGTAATAAACATTTAAAATTTCCTTATAAACGTTATCCCATCGATCCATGATCTCCTCCTAATATAAAAATCAGATGTTGTTCTATGCGTTTGGTTGTTCCCACTAAAAGAACAGAATCGACCTCGGATATGCCTCTGAACATATTTCTGATAAATTTCTCGTGACCAGGAACATCAACTATTGAGACAACCTTAACTGAGGGAAGCTTCAGATAGGCAAATCCAGGTTCGATGCTCATTACTCTCTCTTTTTCTTCCTTCAATCGGTCTGTATCGATCCCTATCAGAGCCTTAACAAAGGTTGTCTTTCCATAGTCAACATGCCCTACTGTTCCAATCACAATACTCTTTTAATCCTCAATCATTTCATCTCCTATAAAGAAGTTTTTTCTGATTCCTGAGCAATCATTGCCGCTCCATAGGCCCCCACCATCTGAGGATCTTCAGGAACCTTCAGTTCGAACCCAAGTGCATCACCCAGAAAATGTTTGATGCAGGGGTTTTTTGCAACCCCTCCCGCAAAAACAAAATCGGGTGTTGTAGAAACCCGTTTCAGCAAAGAAAGGGTTCGATTTAAGATTGCCATGTGTATCCCCCTGGCGATGTCCTCTCTCTTTTGTCTACGAGCTAAAAGAGACGTTACCTCCGATTGAGCAAAAACCGTGCACATGCTATTGATCTGGATGTTGCCATCTGCTTTTAATGCTTCTTTCCCGAACTCTTCCAGATCGTAACCCAATGTCTTGGCAATGACTTCAAGAAACATACCTGTTCCAGCGGCACAGCGATCATTCATTTCAAATTTGACCACATTCCCCTTCTCATCCAGTGCAATTGCCTTTGTATCCTGCCCACCAATGTCCAGTATGGTCCGACAACCGCGGAAAAGTGCTTTTGCTCCACGGGCAAAAGCCTTGATCTCTGTCACCGTAGGTGCATCAAAGTGGGTTTCAAAGAAGTGTCTTCCATAACCTGTGGCAAGAATCTTGTCAAAAGAGACCTTATCCATCAGCTTTTTACATTGCTCAAGTGGGTCGTGAGTTGTGTCAGTAATAAAGAAGGCCACAATCTCTCCTTTTTCCACCACCACAAGTTTAATCGTTCTCGAACCAATATCGATTCCTGCCGCTTTCATCTTATTTTTTCAGCATCTCCAGAAAAGCTTCGATTCGTGTTTTTAATTGACCTACATCCTCCATTCCGTAATCGGTTTCGATCTTGAGCATGGGAATTCCCTTTTGCTGAAGGGCTTTTTCGACTTTATAAGCCTCCACGGTATAAGGGGTGCAGAACTGGATGCTATAGTGAATTACTCCGTCTACCTTGAAATCCTTTACAAGTTCAAGAATATGGTCTGTCCGTTCCACATTCGGGGTAAAGCAGGCACAATCGATCTTCATATAGCGATCGGTAATGGCGTCGATCATCTCATCAAGAGTTTCTCCATCCTCTTTCACCAGGTCCCTCGTGCTTCTTTCTCCTACACAGGACTCCTCAGCCACCACGATAGCTCCACTCGTTTCGATGATATAGGGGACCTTCCAATTGGGAACTGCCATCGGTGAACCAGAAACCAAAATCCGCGGCGTCCCATTTTTGCTAACCCCAATGCCTTTCTTAACGCGTTCCTCCAGTTCATCGCAGAGATCATTCACGCTTCTGGTAAACCGAAGGGGATCGTCATAAAAAGCAATTTGATTAACCAGGAGAGCATCGAGACCTGAGATAGGAGGAGGAGTTGCTTTACGAAGAGCACTCAATCGCTGGAGAGCTCGGCGTTTATCGTTCGCGATCTTGATGCCCTGACGTAAATTTTCTACGGTGATCTCTCTGCCGGTAAGTTGCTCAACTTTCTCTTTAAATTGAACGATTTCACCTCTCCAGAGCGCCCTATCCCTGTCTGTCTTCATCTGGGGTATTTCCATCACATAGGTCTCTTTATAATCATTGAGAATCTCGTAAGCCTTCTTCTTTCCGTCGCAGGTCGTTTCCCCTACAACGAGATCACTTGCCTGGATATAAGGACATAAGCCTGCCAGTTTAAACCCCATAAAGGACTTGATCAAAGCGCAGGTATTGCGCGGAAGCACTTTTTCGGCTTCATCAATTCCAATTTCAGCGCCTGCACAGAGACCCACGCAGGTTCCTCCAACTGCCAGGATCAATTCTTCAGGCACATAGACACAGAAGGTTCCGATCACTTTATTCCCTTTCTTCTTCGTTTCCATCAGTTCCTCAATCCGAAGCCCATGAGCCTCAGAGATCACAAAGTCAAGATATTGCATCCCTTTGGGACGATTCTCCTGTGTCATATAGATGTCTTTATAGGCTTGCCCAAGAACAGCAAGAAGCTTATCGTGAGCCTCTAAATTAAGCCCCAAATCTTTCCACATAGCATGATAATCTTTTGCTGCCATGTTTTTCTCCTTTCATAACGACACAAATATGTTTTTTGCTGATTTCTTCTTTAGAGATTTGAAAATTGCCATTGTTATTCCTTCGAAATTATAATGCGATATCCAATTCCTTCGGGTTCGATACTCTTTACATACCATCCCTGTGAAATCGCTGCCCGTGAGACATTCTCTTTTGAAGTATCTGTATCTACCAGAACAACGATTTCTCCCTTATTTATTCTTTTAATTTCATTAAGAGTCATTAGCACAGGTTGTGGGCATGAAAGCCCTCTTGCATCAACGATATTGCTCATCTTATCCTCCTTTTTAAGCAACTTCTTTTCGCATGGTGAACCCAATAAAAAGACAGGTAAGAAGTCCTATAATCACAGCATGAATCCCATAGGGGCCAATTCCATCCGGGGAGCTGGCCAGGCCAAAATTATGAGAAAAACCTGCACCCACGATCATACCTAATACGAATACAGCTGCATCACCATCTCCTTCACCTGCAAGAAAGAGTTGCCTTCCCGGGCATCCTCCTGCAAGGGCAAAGGCTAACCCGGCCAGAACCATGCCAGCGAAATTCCAGAGGCTCATCGTGTGAGCAATGGGTTGTTTTACGAATCCTGGATGAAATTGACCCAGAATAAGGTTCATAATGAATGCCACTACAACGAGGGCAATTGCTCCAGAGAGGAGGTGAGTCTGTTTAAAGAGTATGAAGTCTCTAATAGCTCCCATTGTGCAGAACCGACTTCTCTGTGCCAGGAATCCAATAAGCAAACCAATCAGGAGCGATACGATAAGTGGGGCATGCATGGAACCTGGGCCTTTTACGCTATAAAATAATACTCCACTTTTTTCTTGGCCTGGAATCTGGGGAAAGATAAACATTAGAACAAGAAAACCGAGCATGATTAATGGCAGTAACCATCCTACTGAGGTATGAGTTTTTTGGGATCTTCCGAGATTATATCCAGCCTTTAGGAAAAGAGTTCCAATCCATATCCCCCCGATGAGCCCAAGAAGACCAAAAATTGCATTGCCATCACCCCCAGCCAATCGAAGCATTGCCCTCCAGGGACAACCTAAAAATACCAATGCACCGATCATGGCAAATGCACCCAGAACAAACCGGACGATAGGTGCTGAGCCAACCCTCGATCGAAATTCCCTAAACAAATAAGCTGCGATCAGGGACCCCAGAACAAATCCAATAATTTCAGGGCGCATATATTGAACAACAGCTGCCCTATGAAGTCCCAATGCACCTGCAATATCCCTTTCCATACAAGCTACACAGATGCCCATATTTGGAGGGTTTCCCCACTTCTGCAGAAAAGGGGCAAAAATACCGATAAAAGCTCCGACCGAGATGATCCCCCATCGTGTTGCAAAAAAGTTCTTTATTGTAGGCATTTATTTCTTCCTCCTTTCTCAAGGTAATTTAATATTGAAAGGAGGAAAAGGCAGGTAAATAAAAATTATAATAAGCAAGATATAAATATCACCTTTTCTCTCCTTCCTTTAAATCTTAGACCTGAACCAGGCCTATATCGGCCTAAAAGGCCCTTTCATTTAAGAGAAAAGGGAGCTTCATATCTTCCCATCTTTTACCTCTTTCTTTAAATAAAATATTGTTTAGCTGCTCCTGAAATCTAAAGTCTAATTAAATTAAAAATTTCTATATGTCAAATTGAATTTTTCAATATTAAGCAATTGCCCTATTTATTTTTCATATAATATCTTTTAGTCAAAAGAAGCCTGTTCATTGCTATTGTTATAAAAAAGTTTTTATCGTATAAAGAATTTAGATATGGAAAAGAGATATAGAGTTGTTATTGTTGGAGCAGGTCCTTCATCCATATTTTCTGCACTTATACTCTCGAGAGCTGGAATAAGTGACATTGCGATTTTTGAAAAGGGAAAGGATATAGAAAAAAGGAAAAGAGGGGATGGGATGGACCTTCTCTGTGGATGGGGTGGAGCAGGTGCATTCAGTGATGGTAAGCTCACGCTTTCACCTCATGTGGGAGGATTCCTAAATGAATTCATTTCAAACAATGAATTAATAAGTTTTATTAAAAAGGCAGATGAGATTTATTTATCCTTTGGCGCACCAAAAGAATTAAAAGGGCTGTCTTCTGACAAAACCGAAATTCTTTATCACGAAGCAAAACAGGCAGGATTGGAATTCATTCCCATGGTAATAAGACACCTCGGGACAGAAAACTGTGTTCCTCTCCTGAAAAGGATAAAAGAGGAGATTAAAGATAAAGTGAATATCTTTTTCGAGAGTCCTGTAAAGGAGATTCTTACAGAGAATAGAAGGGCCAGAGGTATTTTACTTCAAAATGGAGATCAAATTGATGCTGAATATATAATATGTGGACCAGGACGAGCAGGGGCAGAGTGGATTAAGAAGGAGATTGGACGTTTAGGGATCCCATCTGTTCCAAGTCCAGTAGATATAGGAGTTCGTGTTGAGGCACCTGCCTCAATCCTTTCAAAACTTACTGATATTGCATATGAGGCAAAATTAATATATTATTCAAAGACATTCGATGATAGGGTTCGAACATTCTGCATGAATCCTTATGGAGAGGTCGTTACAGAGACAATTGATGATATCATCACTGTGAATGGTCATAGTTATTCAGAGAGAAGGACAGAGAATACAAATTTTGCAATCCTTGTTTCAAATAGATTTACAGAGCCTTTCAATGACCCAATTGGCTATGGGAAATATATTACAAGGTTAGCCAATATTCTTGGTAAAGGTGTGATTATTCAGAGGCTGGGAGATCTTCTTGATGGGAGACGTTCTACTCCTGAACGTATAAGTCGATGCATTACTCAACCAACCCTTACCTCAGCTACTCCAGGAGATCTCAGTTTTGTTCTACCCTATAGACACCTGAAGAGCATAATAGAGATGCTCGAGGCTATGGATCGAGTAACACCAGGAATCTTTTCAAGGCACACACTTCTTTATGGTGTTGAAGTAAAATTTTACACCAATCGTATAAAACTTTCCTCAGTTTTAGAGACAGAAATAAAAAATCTCTTTTTTGTGGGTGATGGGGCAGGTATTACAAGGGGACTAATTCAAGCATCGATTAGTGGTATGATTGCGGCAAATGAGATTCTAAGAAGAATGGCTCACGGCCATTTTTAAACATTATCAGCCACCACATTGAGCTGGTACAGTAGAAGATTCTTTAGCCTGTTGGATATTTTTACTCCCACACCTTGGGCATCTTAAAGTCTTTTCTTCTTTTGGACCTTTTGGAGCTTTAACTTCAAATTTGGACTTACATTCATTACAGATCATCTGCCACATAAGCGTAATATCTTTATTTAATCCACTATTCATATTAACCTCCGGCCAGCATTGTAATAAGGTGAATCTCATCTCCATCTTTCACAGGCTTTGAAAGTTCATCTGGATAGGCGCTGGCGTGATTTAGATAGACCTCTATATTGTTAAGTAATTTATCCTTCTTGGCAAAGATAGCCTTTTCCATCTTTGGAAACTTTTTTATTAGATTATTTAAACATTCTCCGACAGTCTTACCTTCGACATTCACAGATTCTTGGCCATCAGTAAATTGTCTATGGGTTGTATGGATATGGATCTTAACAGGCATATTTTACTCCTTTCTAAGATTAGATCCACAATGATCACAATCAGGATTTTTTTTGACCATGAATTCTTGGAAGCTCATATCTATTCCATTAAATAATAATAACCGATTAATCAATAGATTACCAATTCCAGAAAGATATTTGATGACCTCAGTAGCTTGAATCAATCCAATAATGCCGGGAGTTACACCAATGACTGGAAATTTTTCCTGGGGAATATCTCCACGGAAAAGACATCTTAGACAAGCAGATTTTCCAGGGATAATTGTCATTGCCCTTCCTTCAAACCCTTTTACTGCACCGTGAAAAAATGGTGTGTGGCTATCTATAGCAAAGCGATTTATAATGTATCGTGTATATAGATTATCCATAGCATCCACTATTGCATCAAAACCATTTAGAAGGGTTGAGACATTTTGTTCTGTAATTTTCTCGCAAATAGCCTCAATCTCGATTTGACTATTCATCTTTTTTAATTTATCTTTTGCAGAGTCAACCTTACTTTTTCCTATATCAATTTCCCAATGAAGTATCTGACGATTTAGATTACTTAATTCTACTGTATCATTGTCTATGATTCTAATCTTTCCAATCCCTGCTGCTGTAAGATAGATTGCAATAGGGGAGCCAAGGCCTCCAGCGCCTGCAATAACGACTCGGGAGTTTTTAAGTTTTTCTTGACCTTTCTCTCCAATATCTTTAATCATGATCTGTCTATCATATCTTATCCTTTCAATTTCATTAAGCATTTTTACCCCCCTTAAATAAGGCGTGGTCGAGAAATTTCTCTAAAAAGGATCGAAGATTCGACGGGTCCAGTGCGCAAATATTATATCACTTAACAGTTAATATTTAAATTTAGAAATTCTTTACCACACATCAGAATGACAGAAAAAGATTTCATAGAAAACCCTCGTATCCTTTAGTTCTATAGACGACAAAGATAAGTTTAGGCCAAATTAATGAAGAATTCAATGATGGAGCCTCACCTTAGAAAGCACTTAAATAATTAATCCCCTCTATACCTTCCCTTTAAATAAAGAGGTCTTAAAAACTATTAAAAATAAACCAGTTGGGGTGAAAGGTCTCATTGCGAGGCGAAGCCGAAGCGCTCTCTTCAAAATTTTCATTCCGATCTTATTCCGAAGCATTAATTTAATCTCTACTCTCATCTGCGTCATTCCAGTGAAAACGGCAAGACGGCCGTAAAGAATTTGCCAGATAAACCATATAACCTCATCACGTAAAAAAAGATGCTTACAACTCATAATGAGACCTCTGAAAAACTATTTAAAAATTCTTTCATAAATGGGGAGGTGGGGTGAAAAACCCTTCGAGCGGATACCTTTATTAGATTAGCACTATTGATTAATCCCCTTAAAATAATTGGTTTTTTTCTAAAGCGATTGTTAGCAATTTAAACATTAAAAGCCCGCATTCGAAGGGTTTTGAACCCTACCTCCCCAGTCTTTCAATGACTTTTTCAGAGGTCTCATAATTAAATTTTGACAAGCTAAGAGATAGAAACTATAATTTTTTTGTTTTAATCTTATAAAGGGATACTTAAATGAGGAAAATTTTCGTTTTTATAATAATAATTGCCTTCATTTCTATATTTATATATTTTCTTCTTCCTCAAAAGAACAAGGGGAACAATTACATAAAAGTCTCTGGGAATATTGAGGCTACAGAGGTGAACGTAGGATTTAAAATATCTGGCAGGATAACCCAAATTTATGTCAAAGAAGGCGACTGGATTGAGAAAGGGAAGATAATTGCAAAGCTTGATGATGAGGATCTAAGGTATAGATTCGAGCTTGCAAAGGCAGCCTTTCATTCAGCACAGGCAAGGCTGAATAAACTACTGGCTGGTTCAAGACCAGAAGAATTAAGAGAGGCCGAAGCCCGACTAAATCAGGCCCAATTTGATTTGGAGAATAAAAAAGTTCAATACGAAAGGATGAAGGCCCTTTTCGAAAGGCATGTTATCCCAAAGGAGATGCTCGATAATGCAGAAACAGGATATAAGATTGCACAGGCATCGTTTCAGATGGCAAAGGAGAATTTTGAGCTTGTAAAAGAGGGACCTCGAAAGGAAGATATTGAGGATGCAAAAGCACAAGTGGAGCAAGCACGTGCGCAGCTTAAACTCTCAGAAACACAATTAAGTTATACAAGCCTTTACTCGCCCATTTCAGGGATTGTATTGGTCAAATCTGCTGAAGTAGGGGAGATTGTTAATCCAGGGACATCTGTTCTTACATTGGCGGATATTGAAAATGTTTGGCTAAGGGCCTATATACCTGAAACCGATCTTGGGAAGATGAAATGGGGTCAAGAGGTAATAGTTACAACCGATATGACCCCAAAAAAGCAATACAAAGGGAAAATAACTTATATCTCTTCACAGGCAGAATTTACTCCCAAAAGTATTCAAACAGAAAAAGAAAGGGTGACCCTGGTTTATAGGATAAAGATAAGTATCCCGAATAATGAAAGGGAGCTTAAGCCAGGTATGCCTGCTGATGGACTTATATTGTTAGATTCAAATCCTCAAAAACATTAATTACATGCTTTGTATTCAAACATCAAATCTCACAAAAATCTTTAATTCCTTAATTGCAGTGAAGGATTTAAATCTTGAAGTGAAAAAGGGAGAGATATTTGGTCTTGTTGGTCCAGATGCTTCAGGTAAGACCACTATTCTTAGGATCTTATGTGGCATCTTACCGCCTGACCATGGAGAAGCTAAAATTGCAGGTTTAGATATAAAAAAGGATGGAGATCTTATTAAAGAAAAGGTTGGTTATCTTCCTCAAAGATTTGCCCTATATAATGATTTAACAGTAATTGAAAATATCAATTTTTATGCAGATATTTATAAAGTTCCGAGAAGGGTAAAACAAGAAAGGATTGAGAGGCTTCTAAAAGTTGCAAACCTTGAGAATTTTAAGAAACATAAGGCACAAAATCTTTCAGGCGGGATGAGGCAAAAACTGGGCCTTATATGTGCGCTTATACATAAACCTGAAATCCTGCTTCTTGATGAGCCCACATCAGGGATTGATCCACTTTCAAGGAGGGATTTCTGGATAATACTTTATGAACTCTTAAAAGAAGGTGTAACGATACTTTTCTCGACCTCTTATCTTGATGAGGCAGAGAGATGTAATCGCATCGCATTGATATACGAAGGAGAAATTCTTGTTACAGATATGCCAAATAAAATAAAAGACATGATAAAGGAAGCTATTTTCGAATTAAGGACTGACAATAATCGAAGAATAATCAGATTAATTGATGAGGTAAAGATATTTAAAAGTTCATTATTATCCGGAGATAAGATCCATATCTTTATGGATGAACAAATAGAAGGGGAAAGATTAATTAGGGAGATCGCTGAAAAAGAGGCCATTAAGATATTAAGCCTCGAGAGAGTAAGGCCTTCCCTTGAGGATGCCTTTGTCTATATGGTTAGAAATAGAAGGGATAAACACATTGATCGAAAGTGAATAATTTTATGGTTGATTATTCAGTTGAAATTGAAAAGCTTACTAAAATATTTGGTGAGTTTGTAGCTGTTGATCATATAAGTTTTAAGGTCAAGCAGGGAGAGATCTTTGGTTTCTTAGGACCCAATGGCGCTGGAAAATCCACAACAATAAGAATGCTATGTGGACTTTTAATGCCCACCTACGGAAAAGGTAAGGTCCTTGGTTTTGATATCATAAAAGAACATGAGAGGATAAAGCAGGTTATTGGATATATGTCGCAAAAATTTTCACTCTACGAGGATCTGACCGTTATAGAGAATCTCCGTTTTTTTGGCGGTATTTATGGCCTTTCGGGTTCAAAGCAAAGGCAAAGAGAAGAAGAGGTTCTTAAGTTGGTTAAATTAAAAGATTATAAAACTCAAATAACCAAAACACTGGCCGTAGGTCTAAAACAAAGACTTGCCTTGGGTTGTGCATTACTACATGAGCCATCGATACTCTTTTTGGATGAACCAACCGCTGGAGTTGATCCAATCTCGAGGAGAAATTTCTGGTCAATTATTCAACAGATGTCAGACAATGGTGTAACTATCTTTGTTACCACCCATTATATGGATGAGGCTGAATATTGTGATCGATTAGCAATGATCTATCAAGGAAAGATCATAGCACTCGGGAGCCCAACTGAATTAAAATGGAGTGCACATAAAAAAGGGATTATGGAGATTAGATGTGGGCCTATTATCCCTGCTTATGATCTGTTGAAAAGGGAATCGTGGATTTATGAAATTTCGATTTTTGGAAATGGCCTTCATATCGTATTAAAAGATGAGATTGAAACTGAAAGGATAAAGGTTTTATTGGAAAAGAATAAGATCCTTGTAGAAAGAATTGACTGGATTTCACCATCTCTGGAAGATGTTTTCGTATTACTGATCAAAAGAATTGAGGCTAAATGATGAATCTTTTTAGAACATGGGCAATCATAAGAAAAGAATTTATCCATATTTACCGCGATTGGAGGAGCCTTTCACTTGTGATTTTAATGCCCGTTCTCCTGATGCTTCTTTTCGGTTATGCTGTAACACTCGATGTTAAAAAGGTACCTGTGGCAATCCTTAACAGGGATGGAGGTCAAGAAAGCTTAACATTTATCTATCAATTCAGTGGTTCACCCTATTTTTATATTCGAAATTTTGTTAATCGGGAGGATGAGATAAAGACATTGATTGACCGTGGGGCTATTAAAATGGGAATGATAATACCCTGGGATTTTTCAAGAAATATTAAATCAGGGAGGAAGTCCTCGGTTTCTGTTTTACTTGATGGGACAGATTCCAATACAGCTAATATAATTCTTAGTTATGTTCAGGCAATTTCGAATAAATATAATCAAGAAAAGACATTTTTAAAGATTGAAAGAATTACTGGTAAAAGGCCAAGCATCCCACTTGATGGGAGAGTAAGGGTTTGGTTTAACGAAGAGATGGAATCAAAGAATTATTTTATCCCTGGTTTAGTAGCGGTAATCATGTCTATCATCGGGGTTTTGCTAACAGGACAGGTAATTGTAAGAGAATGGGAAAGGGGAACAATGGAACTTCTAATATCAACACCCTTAAAAAAGGGGGAATTGATTGTTGGAAAGTTGTTTCCATACTTTTTTATCGGTCTTATTGATTTATTTCTTGCATTTTTTATGGGAAGGTATATTTTCGATGTCCCATTCAGAGGGAGTCATTTACTCCTATTTTCACTCTCATGTATCTATCTTATCGTTACGCTTGCCCTTGGTATGGCAATCTCGACTATAGCAAGGACACAGATCTTTGCAAATCAATTGGCAATGATCATTGGATTTCTACCAACATTTCTTCTCTCAGGGTTCACATTTGTAATTTCAAATATGCCGCTGTGGCTTCAAACCATTACCTATGCAATTGCACCTCGTTATTATGTTACTATCTCAAAAGAAATCTTCTTAAAAGGATCGACATTAAATCTTTTAATATTTGAGGCCATCACATTAATACTTATGGGGATTGGAGGACTTTCTTTGGCAATAAGTCTTTTTAAAAAGGAACTGAGGTAATGTTTAAAAGGGTAAGATATTTATTTATAAAAGAAATGATTCAGCTTCTGAGGGATCGGCGTTTGAGGATAACGCTCATTGTCCCTCCTATTTTTCAACTGATTATTTTTGGCTATGCAGCAAATCTTGATGTAAAAGATATAGCTATTGCCTTTAGGGATCTTGATAGAACGGTGGATTCAAGACAACTTATTTATCGATTTTTGGGTTCAAAATATTTTAAGGCTATTGACTATCCAGAGGATATATCCACTATCGAAGCACTACTGAAAAAGGGAAAGATTATATTGAGTATTGAAATACCGAGCGGGTTTTCAAAAAGGATTAAAAAAGGGGATACAGCTAATATCCAGATCATTGTAGATGGCACAGAATCAAACACTGCCCTTATTGCGTTGGGTTATATAAATCAAATACTTTCTGAATTCTCTCGAGAAACAATGTTTCAAAAACTTAATAGAGAGGGTATGGCTCGATTTGAAGAGGTAGGAGTAACGATTGAAAGTAGGATATGGTTTAATTCTAATCTTGAGAGTAGGTTCTTCTATATCCCCGGAGTTATTGCATCTATAGCCTTTATTATCCCTATAATACTTACAGCTCAGGCTATTGTTAGAGAGCGTGAAATGGGAACACTTGAGCAGATTATGGTTACACCCATCCGTCCTTGGGAACTCATTTTAGGAAAGACGATACCTTTTGCAATGATAGGTTTTATAGATGTAGTATTGATAGCAATAATAGGTATTACATGGTTTAAGGTACCATTCAGAGGGAACCCTGCTATTTTACTATTGGGAAGCTTTCTGTTCCTAACAAGTTCAATCGGGATTGGTCTGTTTATATCAACAATCTCATCAACTCAGCAACAGGCACAGATTTCGACTTTCTTCTTTGCTATTCCTGCATTCATCCTATCAGGTTTTGCCTTTCCATTGGAAAATATGCCCGAATGGTTACAATATGTTACATATCTAAGCCCATTAAGATACTTTTTAATCATTATTAGAGGGGTATTTCTTAAAGGAGTTGGGCTTGAGGTCTTGGCTTCACAAATGATACCATTGGCTATACTTGGTGGAGTAATGTTTTTTATTAGTTCACTCCGTTTTAAGAAGAGACTGAAATGAAGTCAATGAAATCCATACTAAGGGAGATTTTTAATAGACTTTATAAAGAATTTGGACCAAGAAATTGGTGGCCTGCGGATTCCCCCTTTGAGGTTATAATAGGTGCCATACTTACACAGAATACATCATGGAATAATGTCGAAAAGGCAATAGATAATCTAAAGAGAGAGGCACTCTTAAATCCTGAAGGTATAAAGAGAATAAGTAAAATAAAATTGGCTCGTTTGATAAAGCCCTCAGGATATTATCGAATAAAGGCAGATAGAATAAAGGCATTTATAAATTTTCTTTTTGAGGAGTATAATGGAAGTCTCGATAAAATGAAGCTTGAAAACCTTGAAATATTGAGAAAGAAGCTACTTATGGTAAATGGGATCGGACCCGAGACTGCCGATAGTATTATATTATATGCATTAGGAAAGCCTATCTTTGTGGTAGATGCTTATACAAAAAGAATCCTATCAAGGCATAATATCATACCTGTTAGTGCTTCTTATAATGAGATCCAAGAAATATTTATGACTCATCTAACATATGATGAAAAGTTATTCAATGAATATCATGCCCTTCTGGTTCATCTTGGAAAGAATTTTTGTAGAAAGGTGCCGAAATGTGATGTATGTCCAATTAAAGATTTGAGGTATAAAGAGGGATAAACTATTATCTAAATTGAACGATTTTTTATAAAATCCTTTAAATATTATTCATTGGAGGCACCAAAGGGTGTATGGCAATCTAATAGATTCCTCGCTTCGCTCGGAACGACAATTTGGTTAAGATTACTTTGGCTTCGCCTCTCAATGACTAACTTGAATCGCTCAATTTATATATTAGACAATAATGAAAGATGACATTTTGGGAGAAAAGATTAAGAAGCCTTGTTGGAAAGGCAATTCATCATTATGACCTTATCCAGGATGGGGACCGAATCTTAGTAGGGGTATCAGGGGGTAAGGACAGTCCTGTTAATTATGAACTCATAGCTTCGCACATCGATCTTGGCTTTGGTTCAAAGCAGGCCAATGTGATAAAGGATCATTTTGAGAATATGGGGATTCAATACCATATCGAAGTTACTGATATCGGGCTAAGGGCAAACAGTTCGGAAAACAGAGAGAATCCTTGTTTCCTCTGTTCATGGGAGAGGAGGAAGAGACTATTTAAAATCGCACAAGAAATGAAATGTAATAAGATTGCCTTGGGGCATCATAAAGATGATATTATTGAAACATTTCTTCTCAATATTTTTTATTCTTCTGAGATAAGCACAATGCTTCCGATTCAAACACTTTTTAAAGGAAAGATCACTATCATTAGACCCCTTGTATTTATTGAAGAGAAAATGCTTCATCGTTATGCAATTGAGAAAGGCCTTCCTTTTGGATCGAGCGGTTGTCCTGTTTCTGGTAAAACAAAGCGGGCTGAGATAAAGAGATTGATTGAAACCCTCGAAGAGAAGAATAAGAAGGTAAAAGGGAATATATTTCGTGCTCTTTCAAACATAAAACCGGATTATATGTTTTACAGTTTGAAAAAGGCTAAATAGAAATAAAATATTTTTATAGACAGGGGGCTAAAAATTCTGTTATATAATTAAAAATAGATCAATTTTTGGAGATGAGACCATGTTTCACATTGCAGATCCAAAAGAGATTAAAGAAGGTAAATTAACAGATGTATATTTTGTAAGGACAATGGAGATACTAAAGGCGAAAAAGATAGATAAATGGGTGAAGGCAGAATTTATTGCAAAGAGATTCCCAGAAGACTATGGATGGGGAGTACTGGCAGGTATTGAGGAGGCATCTTATCTGCTTAAAGACCTGAATGTGAATGTAAGGGCAATGAGGGAGGGAACGATATTTAGGGCTTATGAACCAGTAATGGAAATAGAAGGGATGTATACAGAATTTGGGATATATGAAACATCAATCTTAGGACTGCTCTGTCAGGCATCGGGAGTAGCTACAAAGGCAGCGCGTTGTAAAAAGGCTGCAGGAGACCGAAGGGTGATAAGTTTCGGAGCAAGAAGGATTCACCCTGTTATTGCTCCAATGGTTGAAAGAAGTGCATTCATAGGAGGCTGTGATGGTGTTTCTGTGGTTAAAGATGCTGAGTTACTGGATGAAGAGCCAATGGGGACAATGCCCCATGCCCTTATCCTTCTTATTGGTGACACAGTTGAAGCAACAAAGGCATTCGATGAAGTCATAGATCCGAGGGTAAAGAGGGTTTCCCTTATAGATACATTCAACGATGAAAAGGTTGAGGCAATAAGGGTTGCAGAGGCCCTTGGTGAAAGACTATTTGGGGTTAGACTTGATACACCAAGCTCAAGAAGGGGAGATTTTCAAAAGATTATAGAGGAGATTAGATGGGAATTGAATATAAGAGGTTACGGACATGTCCAGATTTTTGTAAGCGGTGGATTAGATGAGAATAGGATATTAAGCCTAAACCCAGTCGTTGATGCCTATGGAGTTGGTACCTCTATCATTAATGCGAGGGTTATAGACTTTGCTATGGATATCGTAGAAATTGATGGAAGGCCATTAGCAAAGAGGGGTAAGATGTCAGGTTCTAAGAGTGTGCTTCGCTGTTCAAAATGTTATCAGGACAAGATCGTTCCTTTTAAAAACGTTAATGATGAGTTTAATCGATGCTCATGCGGTGGAGAGCTAAAAGAACTGCTTCTTCCATTTATTAAGGAGAAAAAGATTCTATGGGATCTACCCAAACCACAGGCTATCAGGGATTACGTTCTCGAACAACTTAAACATTTTGATCTTTAAGTTTCTCATCTTTCAGGGTTGCGCTTACCTTAAAGTGAGGGAAATGAGATGAAGGAGGCAATGTTTTATAATCGGCTTGAGGAAGGTAAGGTGGAATGTTATCTCTGTCGTCACCGGTGCAGTATTTCACCATCTAAGAGAGGGATATGCGGAGTAAGAGAGAACAGGGATGGAAGACTCTATTCTCTGGTATATGGTCGTGTAATCTCTATGAATGTAGATCCAATTGAAAAGAAGCCAATCTTTCATCTATTTCCTGGATCAAGGTCGTTTTCTATTGCCACTGTAGGATGTAATTTTAGATGCCTTCATTGTCAAAATCATGAGATATCACAGATGCCAAGGGATGAGAATGGAAGGATCGAAGGGAATATGGTGGAGCCATCAAAGATTGTCTCATTGGCAAAACAGTATAATTGCAGATCCATATCCTATACATATACAGAACCAACCATATATTTTGAATATGCCTATGAGACAGCAATCCTTGCAAAAAAGGAAGGGCTCAAAAATATTTTTGTCACAAACGGGTATATGAGTGAAGAATCCCTCAGGGCTATTCAACCTTATCTGGATGCTGCCAATGTTGATTTAAAGAGTTTTCAAGAGAAATTTTATAAAGATGTATGTGGAGCAAGATTGAAACCTGTACTTGAAAACTTAAAAATAATGAAGGAGATGGGTATTTGGGTTGAGGTAACTACACTTGTAATACCTACTTTAAACGACTCTGAGGAAGAATTTGAGGAGATTGCCCAGTTCATTGTTTCCCTGGGGCTTGATGTACCATGGCATATTTCAGCTTTCTACCCAACCTATAAGATGAGAAATCCTCCCAGAACACCTCCGTCAACTCTTCATAAGGCAAGGGATATTGGAATCAAGGCAGGTCTGAGATATGTGTATTGTGGGAATATCCCGGGAGAAGAAGGTGAGGATACCATATGCCCGAAATGTAAAAGAGCCATAATCCAGAGAATCGGATTTAGAATCTTAAAAAACTATATAGTGAAAGGTGAATGCATTCATTGTCATACAAAGATTGATGGGATATGGGAATAAGTTTAGGATTCAGAAAGAAGATCTTCTATCTGCTTTGTAATACGTCGTGCAATTGATGTATTAAAGCCAACGATTTTTTCTCTTATTTTACCATTCTTATCAATCAATATGGAGGTAGGTATAGAACTTACACCATAGCTTCTTATAACGTCATCTGATGTCATTATAATGGGGTATGAGATACCCATTGATTTTACGAATTTTCTTACTGTTTCAACCTCGGTTTTTTTATCAATGCTCATTCCTATAAGTTCGAACCCCTTTTCATGGTAATTTTTATAAACCTCAACCAGGTGAGGAATAGATTCTCTGCATGGTCCACACCAGGTGGCCCAGAAATCAAGTAGAACAACCTTTCCCTTTAATGCAGAGAGGGTAATTTCCTGCTCATCTATTGTGTTTAAACGAAAATCTGGTGCAGGGGAAGATAGTGTCTCCTTCTTTTTACTACATTGTGTAAGAATTAAAGAAAAGAATAACAAAATAATGATGAAGTATTTTAATCGATTGTGTTTAAACATCTTCTTAAATTATCTAACTCGATAATACCCTTTCAATTAGGGCCTTCAATCGAGCCTTGGGCACAGCCCCAATAATTTGATCAAAGACCTTACCTTCTTTAAAGATAATAAGTGTTGGAATCCCTCTAATTCCATACTGAGTTGGAGTGGTGGGATTCTCATCAACATTGAGTTTTGTAATCTTTAACCTCCCGCTAAATTCCTCAGCAAGCTCCTCAATGATAGGATTCATAGATCTGCATGGTCCGCACCAGGTCGCCCAGAAATCAACTAAAACAGGAATTTCTGATCTGAGGACTTCGGTATTAAAATTATTATCATTTACATGAAGTATTTTAGATTTGTCGGTCATATTCACTCCTTCTTTAATTTATAAATTTTATAATCTCCTTTCCAATACATAGTCGGCCAGTATCATAAGTGCCTCCTTTTCCCTTGAATTTGGGAAAAGTTGTAGATGCCTTTTTGCATCCTCGATATACTGTTTCGCCTTAAGCCAGGTCTGATATATTCCATCATACCTTTCAATGATCTCGACAACCTTTAAAAAATCATCTTTTCTTATAGATTCTGATTCAATTATGTTTTGTATAAATTCCTTTTCATCTTCATTACATCTATTATATGCTATTATTAATGGCAGTGTTATTTTACCTTCCTGAAGATCAATACCTATCTTTTTACCAAACTCTTCTTCATTTGAGGTATAGTCGAGTTTATCGTCGATTAGTTGAAATGCCATGCCCACATTTTTACCGAACTCATATAAGGCTAACTCCTTTTCAAGGGGCACATTTCCGAGTATTGCCCCTATTTGGGTGGCAGCCGAGATTAAGGATGCTGTCTTTTTAAATATGATCGAAAGATATTTCTCTTCGGTTATAGATAGATCGTTCGTTTTTACCAATTCGTCTAATTCACCTTCAGCCATAAGTGTGGTTGCAGTGGAAATGGCCTTTAGAATCTTCAAATTACCATTTTCTACCATTAAAGAGAAAGATTTTGTAAAGAGAAAATCTCCAACAAGCACACATGCATCATTTCCCCAGATAGAATTGGCTGAAACTACTCCTCTCCTGAGTTCAGCCTTATCAACCACATCATCATGTAAAAGGGTTGCAGTATGTATAAATTCAATAAGGCTTGCCATCGAGATATGACTTTCTCCTTTATATCCACATAGCTTTGAAGAGAGTAAAAGTAAAATAGGTCTGAATCTCTTTCCACCACTGAAAAGCAGATGTTCACCAATAGTTGAGATGATCGAAACCTCTGACCTTAGGTTTCTTCGAAATTCTTGATCTACCTTTTCTAACTCCTCCCCTATTACTTCTATAATGACTCCGAGGGGGGATGTCTTTTCCTTAGAAAGGGATAAAATTTCTGCTATCTCCATACATAGAATAATTAGCCTATTCCTCGCTCATTGTCAAAAGATTTTTATGAGATCTCTGAAAAACTTATTTAAATCTGTAATAATATGTTTAAAATGGCTTTTTTAAGACGAAATCTTTCTAAGTTAGTTAATTTTTATCAATGACTTTTTCAGAAGTCTTGTTTTTTTATGAGAAAGTATCTCCAAACAACACTTCATCATTGCAAACAAAGCGTGGAAATATCGTTAATTTAAATTTTTAGGCGGTAAAATTCTTAATTCAACACCACTTTCTTTAAAGGATTCTGACAATACAAATTTAGCATCTTCATTTAGACGAGGGTAAACTATTTGCAAACATTTTGGTTCAAGTTTATTGGCTCTCATGGCTGTTAGGAGATCGACCATTCTAATAGCAGGGAATATTAAATAGAACCTTCCTTTTGATTTGAGTAGGTAACTTGCAATTGAAATTAGGTCTTCAAGCTTACCCTTTATTTCATGTCGTGCAATTGCCTTTTCCATATCAGGATTTATTCTACCAGTCCTATACCTTCTATATGGTGGGTTTGATATAACAACATCGAATGTAGCAGGAGGAAAGATATTTTTTAAATCCCTGAAATCCAGATTTAAAATGGTTATACGATCTTGCAGTTGATTCAATTTAACATTTTTATTAGCACAATCTGCCAATCCTTTTTGAATCTCTACTCCGATAAAAGATGTTTTTTTTGCTTTTTGAGATAAAATGAGAGGCAGAATTCCGCAGCCAGTGCCCAAATCTATGACCTTTTCATTTTCTTTAACCTTGATAAATTCACTTAAAAGGATTGAGTCAATAGAGAAACGATATCCCCTTTTTTTCTGTATAATTTGGAGCCTACCATCAAAGAATGTATCGAGGGTTTCATCAGGGGATAAGATAGTTGAAATCTTCTCCATTTTTAAAATTCATCTAATATACTATTCAATTTATTTATCACTAAACCTGTGGGAAGCTTAGGGTAGAAAAAGGTTGATTTCTGAGGCATGATCTCTCCTTCTGATGCAACCTCTTTGATTTCCTCTACCTTGGGAGGATTCAAGAAGAATACCATTTGAAATCTTCCCTCTTTAACTAATTCAAATGCCCGAACATGATTTTTTATAATGCGAATGTGATTTTGATCTTGGTCTTTTTCGTTAATACCTAAAAGTTGTTCTATAATGAATCGATGAAGGATAATGACATCTAATTTCTGTAAAACCGCTGGAATACCATCACCCATAATTGATGCAATATTCAATTCATCTTTTAGGCGCAATAGGCTGAGATATGAGTTTCCATTAATATACAGTCCAAATACATTTCCTTTTAATCCTTCCACTTTCAAAAAATCGTAAAATTCATTAAACCTGGTAGATTCGTTTTCTGGAGAGAATTGGACGTCAGTTTTAATAAAATATCTATCTAACTCCTTTTCAAACTCCCTGTGATTAAAATTCTTAAGATTGTAAATCAGACGATGGGATGGAAGTATTACAAGACCTTCATCTTCAAGAGGACAAAAATACATCATCGTATAGTTAAATGGTTCTCTTCCGGTAACGGATTTATACTCTTTTTCCATCTCCTTCTTATATTCAAGTGAGGCTTCGTAGCGATGATGGCCATCTGCTATTAGGATGGTTTTAGTTTCCATTATCTCTCTTATCTGAGAGAAAAGCTCTCTATCGTAAACCTCCCAGAGCTTATGATGGATATCTTCTTCTACGTCATAGAAATCAAAAAGGGGTGGCTTTTGGATATATCTTTCAAACAAAGAGTTTACCTTTTGGGATGGATCAGAGTAGAGGGAAAATATTTGACTTAAATTTGCCTTACATGTCCTAAGCAAGTTTAGGCGATCATCTTTTTGGGCCTGGTGAATCCTTTCGTGCGGGAAGATCATTCCTTTTCCAAATTCTTCAAGTTTACACAGTCCTATGAATCCCTTTCTTTGCTTACGTATTTTTCCGTTTAATGAAAAATCGATTTGATAAAAATAGAATGCAGGTTTATTTGCTCTTATAAGGATTCCGTCCCTTAACCATTCATCAAGCTTGTCCGCGGAATATTTATAACGATCTTTACCTAAGCCTTCATCACCCAATTCAAGCTGGATTATATTGTAAGGATGTTTTTCATAATATCTTTGCTTAGCCCTTTCAGATATGACATCATAAGGGGGTGAAGTGACAAGAGAGATATCAGCTATCTTCTCTTTATTATATACTATCCCACGAAATGGAAGGACGTGAGCCATAAAAATTTATGTATTAAATTTTTAAATTTAAAAATATCACATAGATAATTCCTTTGTCAAACGGTCATGGTTACGCAATTTTTATAAAAGTATGTAAAAAAATTATTCATTTTTAAAAAGGTTAAAGATTATACCTAATTTTTAAATTTTATTAATTATTAAATGAAATCAATTAATTAGGTGAAATTTGGAAAGAATTGGTATAAATATTGCAGTTAATTAATTGATAATTTAATTTTTTAATTGTGAGGTGAGTTAGGGAATTAAAAGCTTTTTATAAAAATTAATCTTGTTATTCCTGCGAAAGTAGGAATCATGAAGGAATCTAAGACCATTTAAAACAACTGGATTTCCGTTTTCACGGGAATGACGCTCGTGAGGGAAAAGGTATCTCTAAACATTTTTCTTGACAAATTAGCCATGAGGGGCTAATTTAAAAATAGTTTTTACTTAGGAGGAATAGATATGCAGAAAAAGATGAAATTTTTATTTATTTTTTTGTGTGTTATCGCTTTATCATCTATCTCTTTTTCCCAGGAGATAAAAGAAGAGGGTAGAAAAGAGGAGATTTATATAATCAAACAGGGAGACACATTATGGGATATATCCTCAAGATTTTTGAATAATCCTTTCTCCTGGCCAAAATTGTGGCAACGTAATCCCTATATAACAAACCCCCATTGGATTTATCCAGGCTACCCTGTAAGGCTTTCACCTTTTGAAGAAAAGAAGGAGGAACCAAAAAAATTAGTAATAGAAGAAAAGCCTGAGCAGAAGCCTAAAGAAGAGGTGAAAGAATCCGAAATTAAAGAGGTGAAGAAGGAAGAACCTGTTGAGAAAAAACCTCCTGAACCTATCCCTGAAGAAAAACCGAAAGAGGTTAAACCAGCCGGTTTTATAGATATCAGATCAGCTGGCTTTGTAAGTGATAAAGAGTATAGTGGGATCGGTATTGTATTGGAAAGTAAGGAAGGGAAAAATTTGATGTCTTCAGGAGATATAATATATCTGGCTTTTAAGACATCGGATCAGATATCTATTGGTGAAAGATATACTATCATGCGTGGAACAGAAGTGGTAAAGCACCCGGTGACAAAGAAAAAAGTCGGGATTAGATATAACATTATTGGAAATGTTCAGATTATTGATAAATTTAATGATTTTTATACTGCAAAGGTTATAGAGTCTTTTGACGCAATACTTAAAGGAGATGTAATTCATCCTTACATGAAAGAAAAAATGGAGGTTCAATAGAAGACCCTTTTTGGATCTTTAAAGTATTTCATGATTTTTCAGCGGCTTTAGAGAATTTTAAAAATACTCTTTAGCCTTTTTTTATTCTTAAATCTATAGTTAAATCTCTTTCCCAGCCTTTTAATCTTAAAAGGAGAGGATAAAAAGGATCTTAAAAACAATGGTGAATCCTTTATAAAGGGTACGTAAATTTTTAATGTAAGATTATGGAAGATGATATTTTCTATTGGTTAGCGCTTAACCTTATTCCAGGGGTCGGTAGTATTATCTTTAAAAGGCTATTAGATCGTTTCAATACACCTGAGGCCGTATTTAGTGCCCCTATTAAGGAGCTATTAAAAATAGAAGGTTTAGGTGAAAAAATAGCAAATGAAATAAAGAAGGGGCCGGATCAGAAAAAGATAGAGAAGGAATTGAAAATAATAAGGGAATTGGGAATTAAAATTATTAAAATAAAAGATGATTATTATCCCAATAGATTAAAAGATATTTATGATCCTCCTCCTTTACTATTTGTAAGAGGAGAAATAAAGAAAGAGGATGAGCTGGCTGTGGCTATTGTGGGTAGCCGAAAGACATCACCATATGGAAGAGAGGTCACAGAAAAACTTAGCTCTGAACTTGCTAAAAATGGAGTAACCATTATAAGTGGGATGGCTCGGGGAATTGATACGGTAGCTCATAAAGGGGCAATATCAGTAGGTGGGAGAACAATTGCTGTGTTAGGTTGCGGTGTTGATGTAATTTATCCCCCTGAGAATCACAATCTCTTCTATCAAATAATAGAGCATGGAGCTGTTGTATCAGAATTCCCTCTTGGTTCACTTCCAGAAGGAGGACATTTCCCAAGGCGTAATAGGATTATTAGTGGCCTTTCAATTGGGGTAGTAGTTGTTCAAGCGAGTTCAGAAAGCGGATCATTAATAACTGCACGCTTTGCCTTAGAACAGGGCCGTGAGGTCTTTGCTGTACCAGGTAATATTGGGGCAGAGGGAAGCCGAGGAACAAATAAGTTGATTAAAGAAGGAGCAAAGCTTGTTGAATCAAGTGAAGATATTCTGGAAGATATATTACCCCAATGGAGGAAGGGAGGTTTAATACCTGAAAAAAGGGAGACCTTAGAAGATGGACTTCGGGAGGAGGAAAAGATTGTTTACGAAGTATTAGGGGAAACTCCAGTACATATCGACACTATTATTCGAGAGACAAGATTTGATCCTGGTAAAGTCTCAAGTATATTATTAAACTTAGAATTAAAGGGCATTATTTTACAATGGCCTGGTAAATGTTTTACAAGAAAGAATAAGTAGATTCCAGGAGTTTAAATAGATGCCAAAGGGTTTAATTGTTGTAGAATCTCCCACAAAGGTCAAGACATTACAGAAATTCTTAGGTGGTGAATATATAATTAAGGCCTCAGTAGGGCATATTAAAGACCTTCCTGAGGATGAACTGGGTGTAGATTTGGAAAATGATTTTAAACCTCATTATGTTACCATCCCTGGTAAGATGAAAATATTAAGAGAATTAAAAAAGGCAAGTAAAGAAGTGAAAAATATCTATCTCGGGCCTGACCCTGATAGAGAAGGAGAAGCAATTGCCTGGCATATTGCTGAAGAGATTGGAGATAAAGGGAAAAATATCTACAGGATCCTATTTAATGAGATCACGAAAAAGGCAGTCCTTGAGGCCCTTGAAAATCCAGGTAAGCTCCAGAAGTCAAAATATGAGGCACAACAGGCAAGACGAATATTGGATAGATTGGTTGGTTATCAGATAAGTCCAATCCTTTGGGATAAGGTTCGTCGTGGATTAAGTGCAGGAAGGGTTCAAACAGTTGCGGTCAGGATGATATGTGAACGTGAAAGAGAGATTGAAAATTTTAAACCGGAAGAGTACTGGAGTATTACTGCTTTACTTCGGGGAAAGAGTTCTTCTCAATCTTTTGAGGCAAAGTTAGTAAAATGGAAAGGTAAAAAGGTAAAGATTGGAAATGAGAAAGAGGCACTTGAGATCAAGCAGGCTCTTGAGAATGTTCCATATACAGTCTTAAAAATTGATCAACAGGAGAAGAAAAGGAATCCTTCGCCCCCTTTTATAACAAGCAAACTACAGCAAGAAGCATACCGTAAGCTTTCTTTTCCAGCACAGAAGACAATGTGGATCGCACAGAGATTATACGAGGGAGTAGATCTTGGTGAAATGGGAACAGTGGGGCTAATAACGTATATGAGAACAGACTCTGTTAGGGTTTCTCAAGAGGCAATTCAACAGGTGAGAAATTGGATTAAAAACAGATTTGGGGAAGATTATCTACCTCCAAAGCCTAATGTTTATAAAAGTAAAAAGGGTAGCCAGGATGCTCATGAGGCAATACGCCCAACCTCATTGGATTTAGATCCCGATAAAATAAAACCATATTTAGAAAAGGATCAATGGGAGCTTTATAAATTGATATGGGACAGATTTATTGCATCTCAGATGAGCCCAGCAGTCTTCCTTCAGACTACAGTGGAAATAAAAGCTGATAATGCAATATTCCATGCAGTGGGGACAGTCCCTAAATTTAAAGGCTTTATTGCACTTTATGTTGAAGGCCAGGATAATGAGGAAAATGGGGATCAGGATCAGATGCTACCTCAATTATCAGAAGGTGAGGTGTTGGAACTCCTTAAACTTACACCAAAACAACACTTTACTCAACCACCATATAGATTCTCGGAAGCTACTCTGATAAAAGAACTTGAAGAGAAGGGTATAGGTAGGCCATCCACTTATGCAACTATTTTAAGCACGATAAAGGAGAGGGGATATGTCCGTTTGGAAAAAGGAAGGTTTGTACCAACCGAATTAGGATATATTGTAAATGATCTACTTGTTGTTAATTTCCCTGATATCTTTGACTTAGAATTTACTGCCCAGATGGAGGAGAATCTTGATAAGATAGAAGATGGTGAAAAGGGATGGATCGAAACCCTTAAAGAATTTTATGAGCCATTTAAAAAAGATCTTGAGATGGCAAAGAATTCAATGAGGAATATAAAGGTTGAGGCTATCCCCACAGAACAGACATGTGACCGTTGTGGATCAAAGATGGTAAAGAGATGGGGTAAAAGAGGCTATTTTCTTGCATGTTCAAGTTACCCTAAATGTAAGTTTACAAAAGAGATAAATGGCAATGGAAAGCTGGAGGTTGTTAGTGAGGCCAAATGTGAGCAATGCGGAAGTCCAATGGTCATAAGAAATGGAAAATTTGGTAGATTTCTGGCCTGTGCCAATTATCCAGCATGCAAGTTCACAACTCCAGTAGATACAGGTGTTTCATGTCCGCGAGAGGGTTGCGATGGAATAATTGTTGAAAGAAGGACTAAGAAAGGAAAGACCTTCTACAGTTGCAGCAAATATCCTGATTGTGATTATGCCCTGTGGGATAAGCCTATCTCAGAGAAATGCCCTCAGTGTGGATTTCCATTCTTAATTGAGAAACAGACAAAGACAGGGTTTATAAAAAAGTGTCCACAAAGAGATTGCGGTTATCGCATCTCAGATTAGTTTAAAACTCTCCTCTAATTAAAAATTTAAATCAAAATCCATGCCCCTAAGAGTACAAAAGAATTTTACATTTAAAGATTATGGTTTTAGAATAATTTTATGAGGCCGATTATTGTTATTGGGGCGGGTCTTTCAGGATGTGAGGCAACATGGCAGATAGCAAAAAGGGGAGGAAGGGTTGTTCTTTATGAGATGAAACCCACAAAATATTCGCCAGCCCACCGCTCCCCATATTTTTCTGAATTGGTATGTAGCAATTCTTTTAAATCAGAATCTATAGATAATGCATCTGGAATATTAAAGGAAGAGCTTGATAGACTTGACTCACTTATCTTAAAGATAGGCAGATTAACAAGGGTACCTGCAGGAAATTCATTAGCAGTTGATAGAGAATTTTTTGCCAAAGAGGTAACAAGGTTTATTGAAGGATTGGAAAATGTAGAGATCATCAGGCAAGAGGTTAAAAAAATTCCTGTTGATAATATAACTGTTATTGCTACGGGTCCTCTTACATCTGAATCTTTAAGCAATGAGATTCAGAAGCTGACAGGAGAGAAACACCTGTTCTTCTATGATGCAATCTCTCCCATTGTTTTATCAGATTCTATCGATTTTAATAAGGTATTTAAAGCGTCACGTTATGGGAAAGGTGGGGAGGATTATATCAATTGTCCAATGAATGAAGAAGAATACTATAGATTTGTTGAGGCATTAATTCAAGCTGAGAAGGTTCCTCTTAGAGAATTTGAAAAAAAATATTTCTTTGAAGGATGTCTTCCTATAGAAGAGCTTGCTGAAAGAGGAAGGGAAACGCTTGCATTTGGGCCACTTAAACCTGTTGGATTGATCGATCCCAAAACGGGTAAGCAGCCTTATGCAGTTGTTCAATTGAGGAAAGAGGATAGATTTGAAAAACTCTATAATCTGGTGGGATTTCAGACCCGATTAAAGTACGAAGAGCAAAAGAGGGTCTTTAGAATGATTCCTGGGTTGGAGAATGCCGAGTTTGTCCGTTTTGGTTCGGTTCATCGAAATACATTTATCGATTCACCAAGATTATTAAATGAGTCTTTGCAGCTTAGGAAGTTTCCGAATATCTTTTTCGCTGGGCAAATAACAGGTGTAGAAGGATATATGGAGTCAACCGCAATGGGTCTGATAGCGGGTATAAATGCTTATAGATATAATAAAGGAATGGATACAATATTTCCGCCACAAACAACAGCCATAGGTGCCTTGATTCAATATATTACACATTGCACTATACTACCTTTTCAACCTATGAATATTAACTTCGGTCTTTTCCCAACAATTAATGGGAAGGGGAAGGGGAGAAAAAAGAGGATTTTGATTGCTCAAAGGGCAATCAAAGAAATAGAAGAATGGAAGAGTAAATATGACAGAGGATAAAAGGGAGATGGAATATGATGAAGGAAAGTGATACTAAGACCATCGAAGAAAGAAGTTGTTTTAGATGTGGCAAGGTGCTCAAACCAGGCGCTCTCAGCTACCTTGTGAATATACGTGTTTTTTCAAATTTTGATGGGGTGTTAATAGAACCAGAGGAAGGAGTGGATCAACAATTGAAAAAATTAATAAAGCAGGTGGAGGAGTCAACACCAGAAGAGCTTGAGAGAGACGTCTATGAGGAATTTACCTTGATTTTATGCAAGAGTTGTCGTGATCGATTTGTAAAGGAGACGAAATATCCATGGGAAGGACCTTTTAAGATAAGAAACGATTCAGATAGAACCATTCATTAAATTAAATAAAAATTTTTTAAAAAATATTGAATTTTTTTTTAAGTTGTGATATTGATTCTGAAACTAAATAGAAAGGAGGAGTAAAAAGATGAGAAAGATTTTTATGATTTTTATTTTGCTTTTATTCTTTATCGTAGCTATAAATAATTCTGTAAAAGGGGCTGATGTCATTAAGCTGAAGGCAGCAAATTATCTCCCTGTAACACATCCTATGTCAGTACTTAATGGATGGTTCTGTGATGAGGTAAAGAAACGTACAAACGGACGTGTCGATATTACATATTATCCCGGTGGGACATTACTGTCACCAGTTAAGATGTACGATGGTGTACTTACGGGAATAGCAGACTTAGGGTTTTCTCATATTCAATATACCCGTGGTCGCTTTCCTGTAACTGAAGTATTTGATCTTCCCCTTGGTTTTCCAAGTGGTTGGACTGCCACAATGGTTGCAACAGATTTCTTTAATAAATACAGACCTAAAGAGTGGGATGGTGTTCATGTATTATATCTAACCACTTCAGGACCTATAATCCTTCAAACTATAAAAAAACCTGTAAAAACTCTTGAGGATTTAAAAGGACTGAAAATCAGGGCAGTGGGTCAGATGAGTGACATCATAAAATTACTCGGTGGAGTCCCTGTTCCACTGCCAATGCCAGATGTTTATGATGCTTTACATAGGGCTGTTATTGATGGGGTTACTGTAGATCTTTCAACACTCAAGTACTGGAAATTTGCTGAGGTAACAAAGTTTGTAACTGCTGATTGGCAACTTGGAACCGGGATTACATTCTACTGGGTGATTAATAAAAGTAAATGGGATGCTATACCACCTGAGAACCAGAAAGTAATTACAGAGGTTGCAAATGAAGCAAGGGGTAAACAGGCTGCCCTCTGGGACCAGATGGATATTGAGGGTAGGGATCTATTTCTGAGTAAAGGAGGACAGGTCATTAATCTAACAGATGCTGAGGCCTTGAGGTGGATAAAGGCAGTTGAACCTGTTATTGGTGAGTATAAAAAGACAATGGTCTCGAAGGGACATAAAGATGCTGATATCGATGAATGGATTAAATTTATAAAAGAACGGATTTCATACTGGCATAAGGAACAGAAACGTAGAGGAATACCATCTGCATTCTAATTAATTTAGGAACGGTCTAAAAACCGTTCCTAAATTAATTAATTATAAAGGGAATTTAGACTATGGCCAACTCCTTTTATGTTCTGAAATATATAAGTAGAGTCTTAAATATAATAGCCGGTGTAGCATTAACATTTATGATGTTGCTTACTGTGATTGATGTCCTATTAAGGACAACAAAAACTCCTATAATTGGGACATTTGAAATCGTATCGCTTTCGCTTGCCCTTGTTATAGGTTTTGGTATTCCACAGGTATCTCTTGAACGAGGACATGTAACAATGGATTTTGTTATAGAGAAACTTTCAAACAGGTCTAAAAAGATAATGAATACATTTACACGTATTTTATGCCTTATACTATTTGCTTTTATTGGATATAATCTTTTTAATGTAGGGGCTATGTTTCGGGCATCTGGAGAGGTGACTGCAACAATGAAATTACCTTTTTATCCGGTTGCCTATGGTGTTGGGGTCTGTTGTCTGCTTGAATGCTTTGTTTTTCTTTTCGATATTATTGGAATTTGGAGCGAAAAATATGAATGAGGTAATGGTTGGTATTATAGCATTGATTGTGCTTCTTTTACTTTTCGTCACAGGTATTGAACTTGCCTTTGCAATGGCTATTGTTGGTTTTGTAGGGTTTGCTTATATTAATGGTTTTCATGCTGCAATCAACCTCATTTCAAGAGATGTCTTTGAAGTTTTAACAAATTATGGATACACTGTGTTTCCTCTTTTTATCCTGATGGGACAGATTGGTTTTAATGCCGGTATAGCAAGAAGGCTTTATGATTCTGCCCATAAGTTTATAGGTCATATCCCAGGTGGACTGGCAATGGCTACAGTTGTAGGTGCCACTGCATTTAAAACCATCTGCGGTTCGTCAGCTGCTACTTCAGCAACATTTGCAGGTGTGGCTATTCACGAGATGGAGAAGTATGGCTATGATAAGAAACTTTCCTCAGGTATAGTTGCTACTGTAGGGACACTTGGTGTTATTATACCTCCAAGTGTTACTCTGATTATACTCGGGATATTGACAGAACAGTCCATAGGTCAACTATTTATAGCGGGGATTATTCCAGGGTTAATTATAGCATTCCTGTTTATTGCCATAATTTATGGTTGGGCAAAGATTAATCCTAATATAGCGCCAAGATCTGAACGTTCGAGCTGGGGTGAAAGGATAAGGTCACTTCCTGAAATCTTTTGGGTCTTATTGGTCTTCGTTCTTGTAATAGGAGGAATAATAAGGGGATTTTTCACTCCTACTGAGGCAGGGGCTGTTGGGACCTTTGCAGTTTTACTTCTCTCCATATTGAAGCGAGATATGACATTTGATAAATATGTTAAATCAATAAAAGAATCACTAAGAACAGCTATCATGCTCATCATGCTTATTGCAGGTTCGACAATACTTGGCCATTTTATAACAGTCACCAATATTCCTCAAGCTGCAGCAGATTGGATTGCAACCCTACCACTTAATCGCTATTTAATAATGATAATGATCTGTATAATTTTTGAGCTTGGTGGTTCAATCATAGATGACCTTACATTTCTGATCCTTGCTACACCAATTTTTTATCCTGCTGTCCTGAAACTTGGTTTTCACCCCTTATGGTTTGGAATAGTAATTGGGGTTGTGGCGATGATTGGTGTTGTTATTCCACCGGTGGCCATCTGTGTATTTGTAGTAAAAAACATTACAAAGATTCCGATGGGAACAATATATAGAGGGGTTGCACCTTTCCTGATATCATTAATCCTTGTCTGGGGTCTTCTATTCTTCTTCCCAGAACTTGCCCTATGGTTGCCATCAGTTTTATATAAATGATATAACTTCCAGATAATTCTGAAAAAATCCTAATATGGAATGTCCAGCAGATATAGTAAAAAAGGCATTTAAGCATCAACTATCAAATCGAATACCAAGAGGGGAACTCTGGTTAGGAAGAGAAATATTTAAAAGATTAAATCTAAATGATGATATTTCAGGTCATTTTAAAGCAGTAAAGATACTCTGCCAGGATATAATCTCTTTTCCGCTTTCTGAAAAGGTTCTGGAGGATAACGTTACTAATTACAGATATTTTAGCTTAAAGGAGATTTTTGAGGCTACGAAGATTAATGATGGTCTTTTCTTAATGATAGTTATAGATGGCCCATTTCAGAGGATTTCTCGCAGAATAGGGTTAATGAATGCCCTCAGTTATCTTAGCCGAAAATGGATTGAGATTAAAAATGAAATTGAAGAGGAATGCTCAAATATAAATTTTTTAATAGATGAGTGCCTCGATCTTCCAATAGATGCTTTTGTTATAGCTGACGATTTAGCAGGTGAAGATAACCTTTTTATTAGTCCTAAATTATTTAACGATATATTCTCTGATTTTTTTAGCTCTCTCATTTCTAAGGTTCGTAAAAAGGGGTTATTTGCATTATTTCATTCCTGTGGAGATATTAATCAATTAGTCCCAAGGCTTATCTCAATTGGATTTGATGGTTTGGCATCAATTCAAGATCGGTCAAATGATCTTTTATCTTTAAAAGAGAGGTTTGGTCATGTCCTTACATTAATGGGAGGTATAGATTCAGAGATCTTAGAGGCGAAAGATATCCAAATGGATAAATTGAAGGAATTTGAGACGCGTTTAAAAATGATTACCAAAGGAGGCGGCTTTATCCTTTCTTCGGCAAGTGGTCTATATCGTGGAGATTTTATAGATAAAGTAAAAGAGATTTATAAAATCGCTGATAAGGTGGTTGACAATTATAGTAATTATACCTAATAATTCATAGGAAAATGGCTGGAGAAAAGAGGATATCGCGGACAAGAAATATTGGATTTATGGCGCATATTGATGCAGGTAAGACTACTGTCACCGAGAGGATATTATTCTATACAAAGAAGATCCACAGGATGGGTGAGGTAGACGAAGGTACAGCAACAATGGATTGGATGCTTCAGGAACAGCAGAGGGGCATTACCATAACATCCGCTGTTACGACCGTTGAGTGGAAAGGGAGTATAATCCATATTATTGATACTCCAGGACATGTTGATTTTACAATTGAAGTCGAAAGGTCCTTGAGGGTGCTTGATGGGGCAATAGGTATTTTTAGTGCTGTAGAAGGGGTGGAGCCCCAATCCGAGACGGTATGGCATCAGGCAGATAAATATAAGGTTCCTAAAATAGCCTTCGTTAACAAGATGGATAGGATTGGAGCAGACTTTTTTAATACTATAAAGATGATGGTCGATCGGCTTGGGGCAAACCCTATGCTCGTTCAGATCCCGATTGGCCAGGAAGATAGATTCAGCGGTGTAATAGACCTTATAAATATGAAAGCAATAGTATGGGATCAGGAAAGCCTGGGTATTGAGTATGAATATATACCAATACCTGAGGAATTATCAAAAGAAGCCAACTCCCATCATATAAAATTGATAGAATCAGTTGCAGAAATTGATGATGAGATAATGGAGAAGTACTTAAATGGTGAAGATATTTCGGAATCAGAACTAAAGAGGGCAATAAGGAAGGCTACGATTTCAATGAAGGCCGTACCTGTTCTCTGCGGGGCTGCACTGAGGAATCTTGGCATTCAACCTCTCATCGATGCAATCGTAGATTATCTACCATCACCTCTTGACATTCCGCCTGTTGAAGGTAAGCATCCAATAACAGGGGCTATCGAGAAAAGGCTTGCAAAAGATGATGAATCATTCACAGCACTGGCCTTTAAAGTTATGATGGATGAAGGTAGAAAACTTGTCTTTATTAGAATTTATTCAGGTGAACTAAAAGTGGGTATGGAGGTCTATAATCCGAGACTTAAGAGAAACGAGAAGATTTCAAGAATATTTCAGATGCATGCTCATCATCGGAATCGTGTTGAGGAGGCAAAGACAGGGGATATTGTAGCCGTTATGGGCTTAAAGGAGACTACTACTGGAGATACCTTATGCCATAGTGATCGACCTATCCTTCTTGAACCAATAGATTTTTATAAGCCGGTAATGTCGATAGCTGTAGAACCCAAAACAAATAGAGATCAGGAGAAGCTTGCGGACTCACTTTTAAAGTTAGCAGAAGAGGATCCAACCTTTCATGTTAAATTTGATGAAGATACAGGGCAGACAATCCTTTCGGGAATGGGGGAATTACATTTAGATGTTTTAGTAAATAGACTATATACAGAGTATAATCTCGAAGTAAATGTAGGAAGACCACAGGTGGTTTATAGAGAGACTATTGAAAAGGAGGCAGAGGCATCTGGAAAATTTTTAAAGGAGATGGAAGATATAAAACATTATGGAGAGGTTTATTTGAGGGTTTCACCAAATAGGCGTGGGAAAGGATTAGAATTTCTTTCAGAGATACCTGAGGAATCTATATCAAAGGAATGGCTTTCATCTATTGAAGAAGGCATAAGAGAGGCTTCAAATGTTGGTGTAGTAATGGGCTATCCGTTAACAGATTTGCGTGTAATATTATTGAAGGCCCAGACAGATTTGGATCACCCATCCACTCTTGCATTAAAGATAGCCTCTTCAAACGCGCTTCGTGAGGCTTGCCGAAAGGCCCAGCCCATACTGCTTGAGCCAATGATGGAAGTAAATATCATAGTACCAGAGGAGTTTATGGGAGAGGTTGTTGGAGATTTAAAGGCAAGGAAGAGCCATGTGGAGGAGATAACTCCAAAAGGCAAGATTACAATGATAAAGGCTATTGCTCCACTTACGCGGATGTTTGGGTATTCTACAGATTTAAGATCTCTCACACAAGGGAGAGGAACATTCTCCATGCATTTTTCTCATTACGATAAGGTGTTATCATAGATCAGGCTTTAAATGGATGAGGATATTCTTAAGCTCTTAAAACAGAACGAAGGGAATTTCATTTCAGGCGAAAAGATAAGCAGGACCCTGAATGTTAGTCGGACAGCAATCTGGAAGAGAATAAAAAAACTTAGAGAGTTGGGCTATGAGATTGATGCCTCTCCAAGAGCTGGATATCGTCTGATCAGTTGCCCTGATATCCTTTTGCCAGCAGAGATCAAGCAGATCCTTGAGACAAGATGGATAGCTAAAAAGATTCATTATTTTCAAAAAGTTGATTCAACTAACTCAATTGCGTATCAATTAGCCATGCAAGGTGCTGATGAAGGAGAGGTCATTATTGCGGAGACACAGGAGAAAGGGAAGGGTAGACTTGGACGCCAATGGTTTTCTCCTCCATACCTAAATCTTTATATTTCGATTATCCTAAGGCCTGAGATATTACCAAATCAGGCATCCATGATTACTCTTCTTTCAGCTGTTTCAACTGCTGAGTCAATAAAAAAATATTCAGATATAAATCCATCAATAAAATGGCCTAATGACATTCTCATAGGAGGAAAGAAGGTTGCCGGGATTCTAAATGAGATTGATTCAGAGACAGATCGAATCCATTTTATTATTTTAGGAATTGGGATTAACATTAACATAGGTAAAGAAGAGTTTCCAAAGGATATCAGAGAATATGCAACATCTTTAAAGATAGAAACAGGAAGGGAGGTCTCGAGAAAAGAATTTATTTGTTTTCTCTTTAAGGAAATAGAAGATTGGTATGAAAGGTTTATTAGAGAGGGGAATAAACCTGTGCTTGATGCTTGGCGGAGATGGGCTGATATAAAGGATAAAATGGTAAGGGTAAGTTCGTTTAAAGACGAAGTTATAGGGAAGGCGATTGATATTGATTCAGATGGTGCGCTGATCATAGAGGATAAAGATGGGAAGCTAATGAGAATAATAGCGGGCGATGTTGAATACTTAAGATGAATTAGAAAAGGAGGCGATATGCTGCTTGTTATAGACGTTGGAAATACAAATACAGTACTCGGTGTTTATGATGGAGACGTGCTAGTGGACCATTGGCGTATTGGGACTGAAAGGGAGAAGACAGCTGATGAATGGGGAATCCTTTTTCGTGATCTTTTCCAGTTCGATAGCATTGAGATTGGTGATTTCGATGGGATGATTATCTCGTGTGTTGTTCCACCCGTATTGAATATGTTGGAGGGAATGGCAGAAAGGTATTTCAAGTTAAAACCACTTGTTGTGGGTCCTGGCATAGTTACAGGGATGCCAATCCTGTATGAATATCCTGAAGAGGTTGGGGCAGACCGTATTGTGAATGCTGTTGCAGCCTATGAGAGATATAAAAGGAGTGTAATAATAGTTGATTTTGGAACAGCAACAACTTTTGATTATGTTTCGAACAAAGGTGAATATATAGGAGGCGTTATAGCACCTGGTATAGGAATTTCAGCAGAAGCCCTATTTCAGCGGGCATCAAAACTTCCCAGAGTTGAAATCCTAAAACCAAAAAAAGTGATAGGAAGAAATACAATCCAGAGCATGCAATCTGGCATATTTTTTGGATATGTTGGTTTAGTAGATGAGATTGTAAGAAGGATGAGGAAAGAGGTGAGATCAGATCCAAAAGTGGTTGCCACTGGTGGGTTGGCAAATCTTATTGCAAGTGATTCAGAGACGATTGATGAAGTGGACGAATTTTTAACTCTTGAAGGCTTAAAAATTATATATGAAAGAAATCAAAAAAGATTAAAAAGGGCTAAATAAAGTTTGCTGAGACTACTTATTCCTTTTATACCACTCAACAAATCTTCTAATCCCTTCCTCAATCTTTACTTTTGGACGATAACCAAGCATCTTTTCTGCCTTCGAAATATCTGCATAGGTGATAGAAACATCACCTGGTTGAGGATCCAACATTTCAATATGTGCCTTCTTACCAAATGCTTCTTCTATCAAATGGACCAACTCTTTTAAAGAGACGGTTTGTGATTCACCCAAATTATAGATTTCATATCCTTTGTGGTGATATATAACCTTCATAATCCCATCAATAAGGTCATCAATATATGTATAATCCCTTCTTGATGAACCATCTCCATATATGGGTATCTTTTCTCCTATATCGATTAATCTTGTAAATTTATGTATTGCCATCTCGGGCCTCTGTCTTGGACCATATGCAGTAAATATTCGAAGGCAAGCAATATTTATCCCAAAGAGATGATAATAGGAATAACAAATGAGTTCACCTGCCCTTTTCGTAACACCATATGGAGATATAGGTTGAATATCAAGATCCCTTTCAGAAAAAGGAACTCTCTGATTTTCTCCATAAACAGAAGAAGATGAGGCAAAAATGAAATTATTTACTTCAAACTCCTTGCATGTCTCCAATAGCATAATGGTTCCTCTAATATTTACATCTTGATAAATTAGAGGATTCTTGATCGATGGTCTTACACCAGCCAGAGCTGCAAGGTGGATTACTCGGTCAATTCTCTCCTTTTTAAAAACTTCTTTAAGATGTTCAGAGTTTCTAATATCTCCAGGGATGACTTCAAAATTACGGGGGAAAAGTCTTGTGATTCTTTCTACATTTTTAATCTTAATATTTGGGTCATAAAAACTGTCAAAGTTGTCAAAGCAAATTACAGAGAACCCCTCTTTCAAGAGGGATTCGCATAGATGAGAACCAATAAATCCTGCTCCTCCAGTAACGAAAAATTTCCCCATACAAAAATTTTATATCAATTATAAGCAGATTTCAAAATATATGCTATTTTTAGTCGTGAATACTTAATTTTATAGAACATATTTCGAGTTGATCTATTATTTACTCCTTCTTATAGAATATTCATATTTTATTGGCAGACCAAAGAAAAATGATATTAATGGCATTAAGAAGATCACCTTCATTGCAGCAGGGATTCCCCATGTATCTGCTATAACACCAAAAAGTGTTACGCCAATTCCTGCTGTGCCTATTGTGAATCCAACCATTAATCCGGAGACGATTCCAAGGTGATGAGGCAATAGTAATTGTGCCATAATAGTAGTAAGTGTAAATGTTGAACCTAAAATCATGCCTGCTAATCCAACAAAGAGGAATGCCCAGAATCCTTTACTATAGTAAAAGAAAAAGAAGAACGGGATAGAGATAACAAGTGTTGTCAGGAGAAATTTTTTATGACCCCATCGATCCGCTATTGGTGCACCAATGAGCATTCCTACTGCACCTGTCATCAGGAAGGTTGTAACAAGTTTACCTGCGTATAAGGGATTTCCTTTCAGGTAATTTATATAATAAAAAGGAATATAACTGACCAATCCAATCTGAGCCCATGCCCTTATGGTCGCAAGACAGATAAGGAGAATAAGTGAAATTTTCTGTTCTCTTGTTAGAGGTTCTTTCTGCCTTTTTTTTGAATCTATGAATGCTGATTCAATAGGAGAAGTAAGCATCGATAAGTATATCATTATTATGATAGTCATTATGATTCCAGGGAAGATAAAACCAATTGTCCCCTTCATTCCAAATAACGTAAAGAGCCAAAGTGCCCAAAGCGGGCCAATAGCGAATCCAATGCTTCCGCCCACTGAAAATATTGACATCCCTGTCATCTTTTTTTCTCCAATAAAATAATGGGCAGTCTTAAATCCTTCTGGATGAAAACTTGCTATACCAAGACCACTTATAATGATACAGACGAGTAATAATATATAACTTGATACAACACCAGTAAGTGCCATACCAAGAGATGCTATAAGAGGTGCAAAAGGTAGAAACCATTTTGTAGGTCTACGATCAGAGATGTATCCAAAAAGAGGCTGAATAACTGAGGAGGTTATGTTACCTATCAGTATAAGTGTCCCAGCAGTTGTGAATGAGATATTCAATGCATCTTTAAAGAATGGAAGGAGTGAAGGTAGGATTGTTTGATTCATATCTGTGACCATATGACCAGCACTAAGAATGGATAATGCCTTTTTGTTCATTTTTATAAAACCTCCTTATGAAGTTTTAATTATCAATCAAAAAGATTCATATTGTCAAATCCAATTTTTGAGAGTCCTGAAAAAGTCTTTGATAGACTGGGAGGTAGGGTTCAAAACCCTTCGAATGCGGGCTTTTAATGTTTAAATTGCTAACAATCGCCTTAGAAAAAACCCAATTATTTTAAGGGGATTTATCAATAGTGCTAATTTATAGAAGGTATCCGCTCGAAGGTTTTTTCACCCCTCCTCCTTATTTATGAAAAGGATTTTTAAATATTTTTCAGAGGTCTCTTTTTGAAAGCCTTTAAAAGGCCTTTAAAAATTGGTATTAGACAGGTAATAGAATCTGCACATGGACATTTTATCATTTTTTAGGTATTATAATTAAATTATGAAGATTGCAATTTCTGGAAAAGGCGGAGTTGGGAAAACTACACTTGCAGGCGTTATGGCAAGATTGTTTGCCGAAGAAGGTAGAAAGGTGCTTGCAATAGATGCGGATCCAGATTCGAATCTTGCCTCTGCAATAGGTTTGCCAAAGGAAGAGGTAGAAAAACTTATCCCTATTGCTACCATGACTTCATTTATTGAGGAAAGGACAGGGGCAAAAAAAGGGAGTTTTGGTTCAATCTTTAAATTAAATCCCAAGGTTGATGATATCCCTGATGAGATGGGAGTGACATACCGAGGGATTAAATTGCTTCTTTTAGGTTCCATACCACAAGGGGGAGGAGGTTGTTTTTGCCCGGAAAATGTCCTTTTAAAGAACCTTATTAGACATGTATTTGCAAAAAGGGATGAAGTGATTATTGTAGATATGGAGGCAGGATTGGAGCACTTAGGCAGAGGTAGTACTGGTTATGTAGATGCACTCATTGTAGTAGTAGAGCCAGGCCAGAGGGCAATAAATACAGCAAGACAGATAAAAAAACTTGGAGAGGACTTAAATATTAAAAATATCATGATTGTTGGCAATAAGGTAACCTCTGATGAGGATAGGAAACTGATTGAAGAAAACCTATCTGACTTTCCTGTCTTGGGCCATATGAGTTTTAATCCAAAGATTATTGAGGCAGATCGCAATGGAAGCTCTCCTTTTGATTTGGATGAAAAGGTTAAAGAGGAAGTGAGATCGGTTATAAAGGAGTTGGAAAGAAAGATATACGGGTAATTTAATGGGGCGTACAATATTTGTTTGGTCATGTATTGTTATTGCGACATTGGTTCTTGGAATCGTAGCATTTTTAACCTATCCATTAGATCGTAACGGGAAGATAGTCCATCTATATGCAAGGCTTTGGGGAAAGGTTGCATTAATAGCAAACAGGGTAAAGGTTAAAGTAAAAGGTCTTGATTATATAAAAGATGGAGGGCCGTATATTTTTATGTCTAATCATCAAGGGAGTTATGATATATTTGCCCTTTTAGGCTGTCTTCCAATGCAATTTAAATGGCTGGCAAAAAAAGAACTTTTTTCTATTCCATTTTTTGGATGGACTATGGCTTCAGCAGGTTATATCAGCATTGATCGAGAAGGAACAAGGGAGACGGTTATCGCTATGAACGAAGCTGCAGAAAAGATACGAGATGGTATGTCAGTAGTTATTTTTCCAGAAGGATCAAGAAGTCTTGATGGGAATTTAAAGCCTTTTAAAAAAGGGGGATTCAGTCTTGCAATTAAATCGAGAGTTCCGATAGTTCCAATAACAATAAAAGGGAGTAGAGAGATTATGCCTCCTGGTCATTTAACTGTTAAACCGGGAAGGATCGAGATAAGAATAGGTAAACCCATTGAAACAAAGGAGTTAACACTAAAGGATCGGCCATATCTTATGGAAAGGGTAAGAGAGGCAATACTTGAAAATTTAGATTCAATTAATGGAGGGCAAAGAGGTATAAAGAATGAAAGATCAATTGAAAGAGAGATTGAAGCATGAGGCCGTTGGCATTTTATTGATTGCCATTGGAGTCTTTATACTTCTCAGTCTTGTCTCCTATGATCCAACAGATCCTTCTTTCTTTTTCTATACGTCAAAAAAGGTAAGTGAAATTAGTAATTGGATGGGTATAGTAGGATCCTATCTTTCAGGATTCCTATTTGAGGGATTCGGATTTGCTGCTTTTTTTATACCTTTCGTAATGATCATCTTTGCAATTAGTTTTATCTTCCATTGGGAATGGAAATACTATTTTATAAAGATCTTGGGTTGGATTGGTATCCTTTTGTCTACTTCATCTCTAATGAGCCTATGGTTTAAACCTTTATATAGAGAGACTTTAATGGGAGGTTTTTTTGGTGAGATAATTTCAAGGGGTCTTATTAGATATTTTAATCGACCAGGGACAGCAGTCTTGTTACTCGTTGCCCTTATTATATCATTCATACTTGGAACAGGAATCTCATTCTTATTCCTTATAAAATATTCGAGCTACAAGGTCAGCCAGTTAATCGATAAGATACAGACTTTCAAGATAATTAGAAAAGAACGTTCAAAGCGTATAAAGAAATTGTTAAAAGAAAAGGAGATTATAAAGGAAAGAATTAAAGAGTCATCTCCAACAGTAGTTTTGGAGAAACAGCCTGTCCAGATTAAAAGAGAAGAAGTCCCACAGCAGGAGAGTTTCAAATTTTTAGAGCCAAAACAGACTTTTCAACTTCCAAGTATCTCTTTGCTTGAGGCAGATTTAGAGAGGAGACCAAAAATAGATAAAGACACACTGATTATGAATTCCAGAATCCTCGAGAAGAAACTTTTAGATTATGGAGTTGAAGGAAGGGTTGTTGAAGTAAGACCTGGCCCGGTGATTACTGTATATGAATTTGAACCAGCCCCTGGTGTAAAGGTTAGTCGAATTGTAAACCTTGCAGATGATTTGGCTCTTGCATTAAGTGCAATCTCTATCAGGATTGTTGCCCCTATACCTGGAAAATCTGTAGTAGGTATTGAGATACCAAACGCTATTAGAGAAACGGTATATCTTAGGGAGATAATTGATTCAGATGCATTTAGGGCTTCAAAGTCCAAACTCTCATTTGGCCTTGGAAAAGATATCTCAGGAGAACCTTTTGTTGTAGATCTTGCCAAGATGCCACATCTGCTTGTCGCAGGGTCAACAGGATCTGGAAAGAGTGTTTCAATAAATGCGATGATCCTAAGTATATTATTTAAGGCTACCCCAGATGAGGTAAGATTTCTAATGATCGATCCAAAGATGTTAGAGCTTTCGGATTATGATGGCATACCCCATCTTCTTCTTCCAGTTGTTACAAATCCAAAGAAGGCAGCAACTGCACTTAAATGGTTAGTCGATGAGATGGAAAGGCGATACACTGTACTGGCTGAAAAGGGGGTAAGGAATATAGAGCATTATAATCAGAGATTGGAAAAGGAGTTGAAAGAAAGGGCTAAACCTTATAAGAGAAGAGGTGAGGCCTTAGGAGAAGAAGGAGAGAAACCCTCTGATAGGATGGAGAAACTTCCATATATCGTAGTTGTTATAGACGAATTAGCTGACTTAATGATGGTTTCGTCAAAAGAGGTTGAAGAATCCATAACGAGACTTGCACAGATGGCAAGGGCTGTTGGTATCCATCTTATTCTGGCAACACAGAGGCCTTCTGTAGATGTATTGACAGGTATTATAAAGGCAAACTTTCCTGCCAGAATTTCATTTCAGGTTTCTTCTAAGGTAGATTCGAGAACCATTCTGGACACAATTGGTGCTGAACATCTCTTAGGTGCAGGTGATATGCTATTTCTTCCACCAGGTAGCTCTAAGCTGATTCGTGTCCATGGCTCTTATGTATCAAGCGCTGAGATAAAAAGGGTAGTAGAATTTCTAAAGACACAGGGAAGGCCTTCTTATGATGAATCTATATTGATAGAGTCAAAGAAAGAAAAAGAGTCCACAGCAGGTGATGATGAATATGATGAAAAATATGATGAGGCAGTTGCATTTGTGGCTGAGACAGGTCAGGCATCTATTTCACTTATTCAGAGACGTTTTAGGATTGGATATAATCGCGCAGCTCGAATAATTGAAAAGATGGAGCAGGAAGGTATTGTAGGCCCTTCTGATGGGGTAAAACCAAGAGAGGTGCTAATTAAAAAGATTGAATGATTATGGGAGGCAGATAGAATGAATAAAATGTTTTTAAGTGTTTTTACTTTGATTCTAATTTTACATGCATCATTGAGCATGGGTAACCAAGAGCAGATCGTACTTTCTGAGATTCAAAATAGATATGAGAAGACGAATGATCTCGAAGCAAATTTTGTGCAAGAATATATTGGAAAGGTGATGAAGCAGGCCAATAGGGGAGAAGGTAAAGTCTATTTTAAGAAAAAGGGTATGATGCGTTGGGACTATCGAACTCCATACCAGAAACTTATATCTGATGGTCAGACTTTATGGTATTATCAGCCAGAAGAGAAGCAGGTGATTATCTCAGATATATCAAAGATGATAAAGGAGTATGGTTTTTTGATGGGAGAGGGAGATTTAAAGAGGGATTTTAAACTTGCCCAGCTTAAGGAATCAAAATCATTTAATGATAATATATATGTAATAGAACTTTTACCAAAAGAGCCTCATCCAGCACTGGCAAAATTGGTCCTCACTGCGGAAAAGAAAAATTTTTATATAATTCAAACGGATGTAATTGACGAGGTTGGAAACATTACAAGAACAAGATTTAGTGATATAAAGATTAATACAAACCTTCCTTCCTACCTTTTCCACTTTACAATCCCTCCTGGAGTTGAGGTATTAAGAATGGAAGGGGCATCTTCCACAGGAGGGAAGAGAGATATGAAAAAATAGATAATCAGAGTATTAAATGCCATTATTCAAGACAGAGGCAATAGTCTTAAGATGTATAAATTATGGAGAATCGGACAGGATTGTAACATTTTTCACCAAAGACTTTGGGAAAATAAAGGGTATTGCTAAAGGAGCAAGAAAAAGCAGAAAAAGATTCCAAAATGCCCTAAATCTATTTACGCATATTAGACTCATTCTTTTTGAACGTGAAGGAATGAGTCTTGTAAGGGCTGATGGTTGTGACATAATTTGTGCATTTCCAAAGATCAGGGAGGATCTGAAAAAGATTTTTTATGCAAATTATTTTGTTGAATTGATAAATGAGATGTCAGGTGAACATGAAAGAAATCCCGATGCCTTTGATCTTCTCCTTTTCGCACTAAGAGAGCTTGAAAATACAGAACCAAAAGAAGAGTATATGAGAATATTCGAGATTCGGGTATTATCGCTTTTTGGATATCGTCCAAATATAAAGAGGTGCAATGTCTGTAAAAGGGATTTGGAGGATTTAAAGGATATAACTTCATTCTTTTTTTCTAAGGAAAGGGGCGGAGTTGTTTGTGGAGAATGTTTTAAAGGATATAGTGACCTAATACCTATCTCTTTAGGAACACTACGGGCGATTGAAAAGGTTTCAGAAATGAGTTTGACAAGCATTCAGAGGATTAAATTTACTCCTCAAACATTAATAGAGGCGGGTGATATACTTCCAAAATTTATAGAGTATCAACTTGGGAGGGATCTGAAGAGTCTTAAGGTCTTAAGGGAGGTAGAATCCATTTACACATCCAATCAAGTGATGAAATAGATCAAAAGGGGTTTGAAAAAAAAATTTAAAGGTATTATTAAACATAGAAAAAAGCAGGGGAAAGCTATGAATTTTCAGGAATTGATATTTGCCCTCGAGAGATTTTGGGCCAATCAGGGTTGTGTCATACAACAGCCTTATGATATGGAGGTTGGGGCAGGGACGTTTCATCCAGCCACATTCCTAAGGGTTTTAGGACCAGAACCATGGAAGGTAGCCTATGTAGAGCCTTCCCGTAGGCCCACAGATGGTCGTTATGGAGAGAATCCAAATAGACTTCAGCATTATTATCAATACCAGGTTATAATAAAGCCTTCTCCCCAGGATATTCAAGAAATATATCTTAATAGTCTTAAAGCATTTGGTATCGATCCTTTAAGCCATGATATAAGATTCGTTGAAGATGACTGGGAATCTCCTACACTCGGGGCATGGGGACTTGGATGGGAGGTTTGGTTGGATGGTATGGAGATTACACAGTTCACATATTTTCAACAGGCTGGAGGTATTGAACTTAATCCAATTCCTGTAGAGATTACTTATGGTATTGAGCGGATCGCAATGTATCTTCAAGGGGTTGATAATGTATTTGACCTTCAATGGACAGAAGGCATAAAGTATGGGGACATTCATCATGAAGGAGAAGTTCAATTTTCAAAATATAATTTTGAAGAGGCAGACATCGAAATGCTTTTCAAACTTTTTGATATGTATGAAAAGGAGGCAAGGACACTTATTGAAAAGGGCCTTGTTCTACCAGCCTATGATTACTGTTTGAAGACATCCCATACATTTAACATCCTCGATGCGCGCGGAGCCATAAGTGTAACACAAAGGATGGGCTATATCCTTAGGGTAAGGACACTGGCAAGGCTTTGTGCAGAGACTTACCTTAAACAGAGAGAAGAGAAAGGTTTTCCATTATTGGGTAAGAGATAAAAAATCGAGACAGGAAGAGATCTATGAATAAATACGAACTCTTATTGGAAATCGGAACAGAGGAGATCCCTCCAGGATTTATCCCAAAGGCTCTAAATGATATTGAAGATATCGCAAGAAGAGAGTTTTTGTTGAATCGAATAGGGCATGGAGAGATTAAGACATTTGGGACGCCAAGGAGACTCGTTCTATTTATAAATGATGTAAATGAGTTTCAAAATGATATATTGATTAAAAAGATTGGTCCCTCAAAAGATAGTGCATTTGATAAGGATGGCAATCCAACAAAAGCGGCCATTGGTTTTGCAAAAAGTCAGTCTGTATCTGTTGAATCGATTATTATAGAGAGGACAGATAAGGGTGAATATATATGTGCTATAAAAAAAGAACCCGGTAAAAAAACAAAAGAGCTTCTTCCTTCAATCCTTCCCAAAATAATACTTTCAATACCATTTCCGAAGTCAATGAGATGGGGAGAGGTTTCTATAAAATTTGTTAGACCGATTCACTGGATTTTAGCACTATTTGGAGGAGAGGTTATCCCATTTGAAATTGGAAATATAAAAAGTGGTAATTTAACCTATGGACACAGGTTTATGTATCCTGGTTCGATTTTCATAAATGATTTCTCTTCATATATCCGAGAAACAAAAAAGGCATATGTTATTGTTGACCAGTCAGAAAGAAAAAGAATGATTGAGGAAGAGATAACAAGACAAGCAGTTAAGGTTTCAGGAAAGATAATCCATGATGAGGATCTAATAAATGAAGTTAATTTTCTTGTAGAATATCCTGTTGCACTTTGTGGAAGGTTTGATGAAAGATTCCTTTTTCTACCCAGAGATATCATTATCCATTCAATGAAGGAACATCAGAGGTATTTCCCCATAGAGGACCAAAATGGAAGACTTCTTCCATATTTTATCTTTATAAGTAATATTTTAGCAAAGGATAATAATGTTATTATAAGGGGAAATGAGCGGGTCCTTCAGGCAAGACTTTCAGATGCCTCATTCTTCTTCCACGAGGATTTAAAGATTCCTCTTGAGAAAAGGGTAGAACAATTGAAACAGGTTTTATTTCAGACAAAACTCGGTTCCTCTTATGAAAAGGTAATGAGATTTAGAGATTTAGCCTTATGGATAACAGATCAGATTGATCCAAAGTGGAGGGAGATCGTAGAGAGGGCTTCAATTCTATGTAAAGCCGATCTGGTTACAGGAATGGTAGGTGAGTTTCCAAAGCTTCAGGGCATTGTTGGAAGGGAATATGCACGTATATTTGGTGAAAAGCCAGAGATTTATGAGGCTATTTATGAACATTATCTACCAAACTTTTCAGGAGATCGACTTCCTTCAACCCCTGTTGGAGATTTTATAAGCATTGCTGATAAGATGGATACCATAGTCGGATGTTTTGGAATAGGTTTGATTCCAAGTGGAACTTCAGATCCATTTGGATTAAGGAGACAGGCCTTAGGAATTATTAGAATAATCCTTGAGAAGGGATACACAATATCATTAATTAAATTGATCGAAGAGAGTGGAAGACTATTGAAAGAGAAGATAGAGAATCCATTTGAAGAGGTGAAGGTTCAGGTTTTAGATTTCTTTAAAGTTCGCTTCCAGAATCTTTTTCTTGAAAGAGGTTATTCACATGATGTAATAGAGGCAGTAATTTCGACAGCGTTTGATGATTTGTTAGACGTTAAACAGAGGATCGATGCATTAATGGAAATAAAGGAATGGAAAGATTTTGATTCGATTGTCATTGGATTTAAAAGGGCGATGAATATCTTAAAAGGGTATCAACCTGAAAACAGTATAGATACATCACTTTTTATAGACCCTGCCGAGAAGAACTTATATCATGCCTTTATTACACTTAAAGAAAAAATCGATCAGTATCTCAGAAAAAGACAGTACCATCTTGCACTAAAAGAAATGATTCAATTAAAGAAACCCATTGATGAATTCTTCGATAAAGTGATGGTCATGGTGGAGGATGAAAGACTAAAGAGTAATCGTCTGTCTTTACTTCATGGGATTGGAAGAATCTTTTTAAGGGTTGCGGATTTCTCAAAGTTAAGCTGACCATATAAAAGAGGGGAAGTGATATGGATATTTGTCCAGATAGACATATATTAAGTGAGGTGGCGATGGGCAATATACCTCCAGATATGATTATAGAAAATGGAGTCATATTTAATGTATTTACCAGAGAATTTCTTAAGGGTTGCTCGATTTTTATTAAGAAGGGAATGATTGCATATGTTGGGCCTAATAGGAATTATCAAAAAGGTGAAAAAACAGTAATCATAGATGCAAATGAGATGGTAATCTTACCAGGCTTAATCGATGGTCATACACATATCAATAGGATGTGTATAGAGGAATTTGTTCGGTATGTTATTCCGAGCGGTGTTACCACGGTAATCATGGAGACGACAGATATTGGGACTATGATGGGAAAGGAGGGTATGGAATATTTTATTCGTGGACTTAAGAATCAACCGATAAGGATCTTTTATACTGTTTCTCCTCTTTGTGGTCTTATCCCATCTGTGGAGTATAATATATTATCAATGGAGGATAATTTAACACTTCTTAAAGATCCTTTCTGTGTTGGGATGGGAGAGATTTATTGGGGAAATATTTTCATTCAAGGCAGTCAGGGGCAGAGGGTCAGGGAACTTGTTGGCTTGACCCTTGATTTTGGTAAGAGGGTAGAGGGACACGGGGCAGGGGCTTCGGATAGGAAGCTTCAGGCATATACATGTTTTGGGGTTTCTTCTGACCATGAACCTACAACAGCTGATGAGGTGCTGGAAAGGTTAAGATTGGGTTACTGGGTGATGATAAGGGAAGGGTTTGTTAGAAAAGAGCTGTTGGGTGTGAAGGAGATCTTTAAAAGAGATATAGATTTTAGGAGAGTTATTCTTTCCACAGATGGAATGGATCCACATGGATTTATTGAGGAGGGTTATCTTGATTCATCAGTGCGACAGGCTTTAAAGTTGGAAGTTCCTCCTGAGTTGGTCTATCAGATGGTGACTATAAATGTGGCAGAACATTTTCGTCTTGATCATTTAATTGGTTCGATATCACCAGGGAAAATGGCGGACCTTGTTATGATTCCATCGATTAATGAATTTTTACCAGAATTTGTCATGTGTGGGGGAAGGGTAATTTATAAAAAAGGAGAGATATGTGAAGAACCAAGAAAGGTAGAATTTCCAGGGTATATGTTTGATAGTGTAAAAATTGATGATTTCAATCTTCCTTCTATTCCCAGTAATGGGAAGGTAAGGTCAATAGAGTTTATAACAGGACTTGTTACCAAAGAAAGGATTATTGACCTTCAAGATCCTGAAGATAGGAAAGATCTACTCATTCTTCTGGCAATAGATCGCATTAGAGGAAAGGAATCTTTTTTAGGTTTTTTAAAGGGATTTGGTCTAAAAAGAGGGGCTTATGGGACTACAATGTCATGGGATACTGTGGATATGTTTATTGTGGGTGTGGACATTGAATCAATTAAAACAGTATTGGAAAGACTAAAAGAGATCAGAGGTGGAGGAGTTTATGCGATTGGCGATAAGGTGGTTGCTGAGATAGAGGCTTCTTTATGTGGATTTTATTCCATAAGACCGATGAGAGAAATAAGGGATCAGGTTAGACGTGTTGAGGATGCACTAAAAGAGAATGGTGTAATATGGGAGAAGCCAGTTCTTACAATAGATACCCTTGGAACCCCTGCTATTCCACATATTAGGATAACACACAAAGGGTATGTTAGATTGAGGGATAGAAAACTATTACCATTGAGTGGTGATGAATCTACTCCTGTTTAAGGTATATTTTTATACATTAGCTGTCTTAGATGTTTGACCATCTTTTCAGGGTCTTCAAATCTACGATCAACAAAGTTTTCCGAAAGACCCTGATGTTGTTTATGAAAGAAATCAAGTATATTTTGGAGATCAGTTGCAAATCCTATGAGATCTCCAAATCCTTGACCATATCGTAATTCCTCATTACCTATTGCTATTCTTCGATCCTTATTACATTCAGATTCTCGTCCCATAAAAAAGACTGTAGCGAGCTTATTCTGGACTTTTTCTTGCCTGTTTTTAACAGGAAGATAAAGCAGTTCATATCTCAACCTTGGACATTTTTCTAATAATTTTAACTGGTAGAGATTTTTATAAGACTCGATATATTGTATTAAGGTTTGAATATGTTCTCTTAAGAAATTTTTATATTTTGTCTCATTATCTGTCTCCCTATAGCTTTCCCATCTTCTCAAATACCTTTCTAAACAGTTAGCGCAAATGTAGGTTATGATTTTATTTCCTCTTTCCAAGGCTTCAGTAATTAATTTTCTTCTATGGATACAAGCGGATTCGACAAGATCTTTATATACGGTTGAGACCTTTTTACTACTTAATGCGATTTCATAAGGAAATGCTGCATATGCTGGAGATTTTAAGGCATGACTTGGTTGGTCAAGGACATATATTAGTGATGCCCCATCTATCGAGGATAATCTTTTCTCCATCCCAATAAGGAACCATTCAAGGGCGAGACTGCTAAACAATGGAAGTATACCAGTCACTATTTGATTTTCACTGGCCGAAAGAAAATAAGGGGTATCGGATGTTGAAAGTTCAGAATATCCATATTCAATGAGAAGGGTATTGATTTCCTCTAAGCTAAGGTTAAGACTAACAGCAATATTAATCAATGTCTTACGTTTGATATCAGCTTTCTTTCCGCCTTTTTCAGTCTTCTCTATTTTTGAAAGGAGCATATTTGAAATTCCACTGATCTTTGAAATCTGATGCCTTTTTAGACCTGAATGTTCCATCAATTGCAATAGGTTAGCCATCCTGATAAACCCCTGAAACAAAAATTAAGATTTAATTATTTATATAACGAAAAAGACTAAAAGTAAAGTATAAAATTAAATAATCTCTTTTTCATAAAAATGAAAATAAAATTTTTTAATAAATAATTTTTTAAAAAAAAATCTTGACAAAAAATAAATTATTTAGTATTAATAACACAAAAAATTTCTTATCTTCTGGGGAGGGGATTATGAGAGAAGAGTCTATGGAGAAAAGAAAGATCATAGATTCGATAGCACGGTATTATGAAGATAGATGCAAGCAAGAACTGGGTCAATATCTCGAGGCCCTTTATCTATTTGGTAGCTATGCATTTGGCAAGATAAGTTTGGAAATCCCGGATATAAATTATCTTCTCCTTTTAAAAGAGGGGGCTTCGCCTGACGTATTTTTAAAGAATGCAGAAATCCTGAGGGAGGTAAAAGAAAATTTCAGGGATGTGGCAACTGTCATGCCTGAATTTAGGCCAAACAGATACATATACCCAACCTCCAGAGGGGCTGAATTTGATGTAACACTTTGCACACAATATGCCAGAATGGAAGACAGACATGGCCCTGTTCCGTTTGGTTGGGGATGGGTTCTTGAAGCACTTTTAAAAACAAGAAAGCTTGTTTTTGGGAGAGATGCCCTTTCAGAAGTCCACCAGCCATTGCCTACAAAAGATTATATTAAGGCATTCTTTCCTCCTACGTTTTCACATATATGGTTACCCTTAGAAAGGGCACCACTTCAATATAAATTGCCTGAAGAGAGTTACCTTTTAATGCACGAGGCTCACAAAGTTGCACAGATGGCATCCATTGGTTTCGGAGTTACTCTCGCATTAGATGACAAAGAGCTTGAAGAGAGCAAGTGGTTGGAATTCGTTACGGATAAAAATAAGCTGGTTAAATTCTATCAGGAAAGATACGACGAGTATACTGCAAATAATGTAAGCCTCATGTTAGAAGTAAGGGAAAATTGGATGAAATATAAGAATGACCCTGAAATGGCAATTAAGATGTTTAAGGCCGCAATAGAGATATGTACGAGAATAAAAGCCAAATATGTAAGTTTATTTCATGGGTGAGCTAAAAAGCAAAGGAGATTTTAACCATCTCCAAAAGTTTGTGGGATGATAAGAATTCAATGGGGATGCGTAAGAATTATAAAAACTTTCAGAAAACAAAAATTTCCTAAAGAAGGATGTGGACTAATAGCAACAAAATTGAAGAATAACCAGAAATGTAAAGGAGAATGAAATGAGAGAATTGAAGTTTCTCGCACTAAGTGATTTAGAAGGCAGACATGACTTAATCGCACTTCTCATCAAGGCTGACCTTTCGAAATATGATCTCTTGCTCTATAAGGGCGATACCCCTGACCCTTCGGTATATAAAAACATTAGAAAGTCAAGGTCTTTAAGCGGAAGACCATGGTCAGAAAGGACTTCTACCTCTATCATGGAAGAATCCGAAGAGGCAAAAAATGCATTCAGAAAGGCGGTAGAGGATTCGAGTAAAATAAATAACTTATTTGGTATTATAAAGAAGAAGTTACCGATCTATGGAATTTTAGGCAATTCTGATACCGTACCAACACGCATTGCATCGCATCTTGGCCTTGAGCCTGTCAACTTCAGTGAGAATATCCAGATGCTTCATAATTGTATTACCGAGATAAAAGGTTTTTATTTTATCGGATATCATGGCCGTGTGAAATACATTGATGAAAACATTGTTGAAGCACCTGAACTTATGTTCGATGAAGATAAGGCATTTGCGGATTTAAGTGCACTCTTTAAAAAGGTTGATCCAAGAAAGACAATCTTTGTAACTCATGTCCCTCCTTATGGCATTTTAGATAAAGTAGGTGAGGATTGGGTTTCATATGCGGTTTCAACCTACGGCGAAAAGGCAAAACAGGGTCATATTGGCTCTAATGCATTTAAAGACGTTGTGCAAACTTATCATCCATTGCTACATACATTTGGGCATATCCATGAATCAGCAGGTATTGAATCCCTTGGGCAGACTATACTGATCAATGGTGGTGCACTGGGTGAAACTGAAGAAATTGAAGAGGTTGTCATTCGTGATGAAAAGATAGAGTATAGACGAATAAAGATAAGAGAACTTTGTGAAGACACATAATAAAAATAAAACAATTTATACGAAAAGGGTTGCTATGATGGAGGATAAAAAGAATAAAAATAGCATTGATAAGAAAGATGATGATCTCTGGTCAAGAATTAAGGCGCTTGCTGAGAAGGAAGATATTAGTTATCTGGAGGCCACAGAAAGATGTGTGAGGGAATATTGGAAAGATTATGGATTAAAAAAGGAATCTTAAAGGGAGACCCTTTATGAGTTTGGAAAGGATTGCAGATGAGATTATAGAAACCGATGTACTGATTATTGGTGGAGGAATTGCAGGCTGTGTGGCAGCTGTAAAGGCAAGTGAGTTTGGTGTAGATGTGACTGTGCTTGAGAAGGCTGCTATTCGACGAAGCGGAGGTGCTGCTTCAGGAATGGATCACATTGCCACTATTCCTCACGGGGGTGTAAACATTAAGGATATTGTTGCACAAGTGTGTGAAGATGGAGTATATCCCCCAATTTACAATAAAAAAGGATTAATGGACGCAAATCTATTTTATGCCGCATGGAAAGACGCAAAGAAACGCCTTGAAGAATTGGAAAGATGGGGAATAACACTTCGTTGGGATGATGGAGACTATTACTGGATTCGCTCAGGTAGAACAGGGGGTATGACTACGATTCGTTTTCATGGCCAGTACTTTAAACCTCAGCTTGCAGAAGCTGTAAAAAGTAGAGGCGTTAGAATAATTGAGCGTACTATGGGCGTTGATCTTCTTGTAAAGGACGGAAGGGTAGTAGGGGCTGTAGGCCTTAATGTTCGAAACAATAGATTCTTAGTAATCAAAGCTAAATCTACAATCGTGGCAACAGGCATAGTTCAGCGTATCTTCAACCCTGAGGACGGGGCTCCATGGAAGTACAAAATGATGTACCATTGGTGTCCAACAGGTGCTGGAGATGCGCATGCAATGGCCTATCGGGCTGGTGCAAAGTTAGTAAATATGGAATTTTCATCTTGGTACTCAAGGCTGATAGATGATAAAACCATTATGTTTGGAACACTAACCGATGGGGATGGATTGTCGACGCGTATCGTTAATGCCAAAGGAGAAGTGGTCTCTCCAGATGCATTTATGTCTTTGGAGAAATATGTGGAGGAAGAAGAAAAGGGGAATACCCCTCTTTATTTTGATGTACCGAGCAATCCTGAAGAGTATCAAAGGAAAAGAGAGATATCGACAGCAGATGAAAGACCTGTGACATTAAAATATCTTAAGGATCGTGGATGGAACTATAGGACACATCGATGGGAGCTTCACGGCACTAAGCCCTTAGCCCTGACCAAATTCATGGCTGGCATTGTTGTTGATGAAACACTTCAAACAACTATTCCAGGTCTTTATGCAGCGGGTGATTGTGTTCAGGCTGGTGGAGCAGTAACAGGTGCAATTGCAACAGGTTTTATGAGTGCAGAGAATGCCTCCAAAGAGGCTCTTAAGATTGAGGTCCCAGTGATAGATGAGGCACAGGTTGAAGAATTCAAGGAGCAAATCTTTGCACCTCTTAAGGTAAAAGATGGTGCAGAACCATTAGAATTTGAAACAAAGATACGTACGATATGTGAAAGATATACAGGGATCTTTCGTTCTGCTGGAAAGCTAAAAGAGGGTCTTAGTCGTTTGGCCGATGTAAGAAGGGATTGGCTCCACCGAATCTCGGCCTCAACACCACATGAACTTATGAGGGCAATGGATTGCAGAAATTTAATCGATCTTGCTGAAATTCACTTAAGGGCAGCCCTCATGAGAGAGGATACGAGGGCATCATTCTTCCGTAAAGATTTTCCTCGAAGAAATCCTGAATGGGATAAAAAGGTAATCTTTGTATATCGTAAAAATGGAGAAATGATCATGGAGAAAGGTGAGTTTCCGGAATTAAAACCAGAATATTTAAAGGAGGATAATCAATGAGTATTAGATTACCAGTAAAGATAGATTATCGTAAATGTATTGGATGTAGAAATTGTTATTTAATGTGTCCAATGGATGTATTTACATGGGATGAAGAACTAAATTTGCCAAAAGTCACATATATCAGTGATTGCTGGTTTGAAGGGGTATGTATGATGGAATGTCCTAAGCGGGCAATCGATATTAGCCTGCCACTTTCAAACTGGTAAAGGATAAAAGATTTAGCTCCATAGGGGATAAGAGAAATGGGTAATGTACAATGGGAAGGGCGTAAGGTTTATGGCAGGGATGAAGTTTTACGGGAGATTGAAAAACGTGCAGAGCAATTAAGTAAAGAATTCATAGAAAACATCCGTAATATTATGAATGATTATGAGGTCGATATTTATAGATTGGTTTTAGCAGTAGGCCGTAGATATGGTATGGATGTGGCTTACGAAATTATGAGCGACACAGTTGCTGAGAAGAGACTAAAATGGTTAGACCAGAGATTTAAGGATTTAGATCTTTCAGGGACTGATCTTGAGAAAGGTTTAGAACTTTTTATTAAATATTTCAAACCAGAGCAGAATGAATTTGAAATAATTGAAAGATCGGAAAAGAGGGTTATCTTAAGGAGAAGAGATTTTGTTAATGTGATCTCCCATGCATGTGAAGTGCTTGGGCTTGATATTATCGAAGTATGTAATAAAGTTTATGCGAGGGCGACCAATTTTATGTTAAAGAGGATCAATCCCAAACTCAGACATGTAGTCCTTGATTACAAAAACGGTTGGTATAAAGAAATGATTGAACTAATCGGCTAATAGAAACTCCTGATGTAACCCTAAAAATAGGAGCTTAAAAGATGGCTGATATTAATGGTACTAAAAAATTTATTACCCTTATCGTAAATGGTAGGGAATATAAATTGAGATTTGGTGATGATATCGATCCCTGGGAATCTTCGGCTTATGATGTCTACCCATGGGACACACTTGCATATACTTTGAGGGAAAGATTGGGATTAACAGGCACTAAGGTAGCTTGTGATAGCGGTGCTTGTGGGAGCTGTACTGTATTAATGGAAGGGAAACCGATACTTTCTTGCTCAACACTAACAGCAGATTGCGATGGTAAAGAGATCATGACTATTGAGGGATTGGCCGATCCCGTAACAGGAGAACTTCACCCGATTCAGAAGGCCTTTATAGATCATCACGGAGTCCAATGTGGATTCTGCATTCCAGGAATGATTCTATCGGCAAAGGCCCTGCTGGATAGGAATCCAAGCCCTACAGAGGAAGAGGTAAAAGAAGGGCTTTCTGGTAACCTATGTCGATGCGGAAACTATAGGTTTATATTGAAGTCTGTAATGGAGGCTTCAAAAGGATTACTCAAAAATAAAAGGGTTTAACAATGGGAAAAGAAGTATATAGAGTATTGGGTAAAGATATACCAAGGTTTGATGCAGTTCTAAAGGTGACGGGAAAAGCAGTTTATATTCACGATATCCAACTGCCCAAAATGCTTGAGTGTAAGTTGCTTAAGAGTCCATATGCACATGCAAGAATAGTAAGCATTGATACAAGTAAGGCAGAAAAGGTACCCGGAGTTAGAGCAATATTGACCTACAAGGATGTTCCTCAAATACCAATACGTGCCCACTCTTCACCGCATCATACATATAGAGTATTACCAAAAGAGGTTTTTTATGTAGGCGAACAAGTAGCTGCAGTTGCAGCCGAGACGGTTCAATCAGCACTGGATGCAATTGAATTGATAAAAGTTGAATATGAACCAATGCCTGCTATATTTGACCCAATCGAGGCAATGAAACCCAATGCTCCAATAATGTATCCAGAGATGCCAGATAATATGTCTCCGTCAAACTTTCCGAATGAAACCTCTCGAGGAGATATAGTAAAGGGTTTCGAAGAGGCGGATATAATCCTCGAAAGCAAGTATACAGTAGGTGTTCAGGCTCACAATTGTTTGGACACACATGGTGTGGTTTGTATGTGGAGCGGTGATGAACTTACAATCTGGGCAAGCACTAAGTACATATGGGCTGTCCTTGATAAGGTTTGTGAAATTATGCAACTACCTGAGTCCCGGGTCAAGGTAATTGCTCCTTTTATAGGAGGCGATTTTGGGAGTAAGGCTGGGCAGATTGAGGCAATGCAGGCTGTGATTTGTGCAATCTTTTCAAAAAGGACTGGAAGGCCTGTCAGGCTCCAATTTACCAGAGAAGAAGAAATAGCACTTACATACCACAGTGTAGGTCCTTTTACCTATATTATCAGGGGAGGAATCAAGCAAGAAGACGGTAGACCGACAGCAATGCATCTTGTTCTCCATTCAAATCAGGGAGCCCATAACATATCAGGTTTGGAAGCACCTTATGTAGGTTCTGGTGCTGTGGCCCTTTACAAATTTGACAGCTGTAAATATGAGGGTTACCCGGCTTATTGCAATCTTAATATGTCAGGCTCGAGAAGAGGGTATGGTGATCCTGAGGGATTTTGGGGCTCAGAACAGTTTATGGATGAACTGGCAGAGGCAGTAGAAATGGATCCTGTTGAGTGGCGAATGAAATGGGCTATAAGGCAAGGTGATCCAACAGCAACACGCCTTATATGGGGTGAGTTTGCCGGTGGAGACTATCAATTGCTTCTTCAGAAAGGTGCAGAAATTTTTGGCTGGAAAGAGAAATGGAAAGGCTGGAAAAATCCTTCACAGATATTGGGTTCAAAAAGACGTGGCGTAGGAGTTGCCTTAGGTCAACATTTAACTGGTGTAAATAGTGAGATGGGTGTTGTAAGGATAAATGTGGATGGCTCGGTAGAGGTTTTTTCGCATGCAGAGGAAGTAGGGCAAGGGATAAAAACGGCAATGGCCATGTGTGTTGGAGAGGTTTTAGGTGTAAGTCCAGAGGTTGTTAGAGTTAGTGAACCCAACACAGAATTTGTTCCAAGAGGTTTTGGTGTTTACGCAAGTAGAGGCACTCCTTTAATAATAGGTGCAGCTATTAAGGCGGCAGAGGATGCAAAGAAACAACTCATCGAGAGGGTGTCAAAAGTATTAAAAAAAAATCCTGATGAGTTAGAAGTAGGTGATAGTAGAATTTATATTAAGGCAGAGCCCGAAAAAGGTATGACGATTCAAAAGGCGGCAAGCCTCTTTGGTCGAGTGGGTATTTATGGGATTGGGTATGAAGAGGTGCCACATTATAATCCTGAAACAGGTAAGCCCCTGTGGGAAAAGAGTAATGCTGCCTTATTTGCCGAAGTTGAGGTGGATATTGAGACGGGCGAAGTTACAGTGCCAAAGGTTGTTATGGTTGCTGATGCTGGTCGGGTGATTCATCCAGAGCTTGTTAAGGCTCAGCTTGAATGTAGTATTATATGGGGCATCGGATATGCTCTGTATGAGGATGAAATCTATGACTTTAGGAATCAAGGAAGGGTAATGAATGTCCAGATGGTTGACTATAAGATTCCAACATTCTTAGATCTAACTGAATTTATAACAGTAGTCGTTTCAGACCCTCGGCATGCACCAACAGCACCACTTAATATAAAGGGTGTCGGTGAAGGTGCAATGGTTCCTGTTCCAGCAGCAATCGGAAATGCAATATATAATGCTATCGGGGTTAGAATAAAAGATCATCCAGTAACGCCTGATAAAATCCTTAAGGCCTTAGGTAAGATATAGGAGTAGAGCAGAAATGAAGCGGTTTTCATATCTTAATGCAACAACACTTGATGAAGCTATTTTAGGTCTTGCTTCAGGAGATAGCATTGTAATTGCTGGAGGAACGGATATAATAAACATATTAAAAGCCAGATCTCAACCCCGATCGCCAAAAAGGGTAATAAATATCAAAAATATCTCAGAGCTAAGCGGGATTAAGGAAGATAATGATTATATAAAGATAGGTGCACTGACCAAACTCTCTGAAATAGGTGAAGATAAATTAATTAGAGAGAAATACCCAGTCCTATCACAGGCAGCGCTTGCCGTTGCATCCCCGCAGATAAGAAATATGGGAACAATCGGAGGCAATCTATGCCAGGAGACAAGATGCTGGTATTATAGATATCCGGAAAATGTTTTTTACTGTCTTAGAAAAGGAGGGAAGAATTGTCCTGCATTTACTGCAGAGAATCACTTTCACTCTGTCTTTGGAGCAGCGAAAGTATCGGATCCACCTTGCCAATCTAATTGTCCTGGGGGTGTCAATATCCCGCTTTATTTAAGTAAAATAAGGGAGACAAAACTTGAAGAGGCCTCGAAAATTCTGTTAGAGAGCAATCCAATTCCAGCTATAACAGGAAGGGTATGTCCCCATTTCTGCCAGCAAGAATGTAATCGTAAGGACTTTGACGAATCTGTTTCAATAAGAGGTATTGAGCGATTTATAGGAGACTATATCCTTGATAATGCAAGTAAATTAATGGAGATTCCAAAAAAAGAGACGAAACATCATGTAGCAATCATTGGTTCAGGGCCTGCAGGGCTTTCTGCAGCATATTATCTTAGGAGATTTGGTCATAATGTAACTATCTTTGAAAGGGCAGAGAGGGCAGGCGGAATGCTATACTATGGTATTCCAGCCTACCGTCTTCCAAGGGATATTGTCGAGAGGGCTGTTGGTGCTATTGAAGGAATGGGAGTGAAATTCAGACTAAAAACATTCGTGGGAAAGGATGTATCATTGGGTTCTTTGCTAAAAGGCTTTGATAGTTTATTTATATCAACAGGTGCCTGGCTCCAGCGTTCGATTGGTATTGAAGGTGAGGAATTAACGGTCTCTGGCCTATCATTTTTAACTGGTAACTTACCTCCAAATTATGATCTAAAGGGGAAAAGGGTTTTGGTCATTGGGGGTGGCAATGTTGCTGTCGATGTAGGAATAACTGCAAAACGACTGGGGGCTAAAGAGGTAACTTTGGCATGTCTTGAAAGTCGTGAAGAGATGCCAGCTTTTAAATGGGAGATTGAGCAAGCACTTCAAGAGGGAATAATGCTTATGCCTTCCTGGGGGCCTAAGAAGGTGGTTGCAAAAGGAGGAATCAAATCTGTTGAACTGGTTCGATGCATATCTGTATTTGATGAGGTAGGAAACTTTTGTCCATGTTTGGATGATTCTATTAGGGAATATAAAGAGGTTGATGAGGTTCTTATGGCTGTAGGTCAAAAGGCCGATCTTTCATTCATTGGAAATGATTTACAGCTTGAATTGGTGAAGGGATTAATTTTAATTGATCATAAAACTCAAAGGACTAATATCCCTGGTATTTTTGCTGGTGGGGATGTGACAACAGGTCCAGCAAGCGTCATTCAAGCTATCGCAGCTGGGAAAAAGGCTGCCTCCGAAATTAATAGTTTTTTAGGAGGAGCAGAAGCAACAACTAAATATTTTATTGAAGATAGCAATTCATTTTTGTCTTTTAATCCTGACTATATCAGAAAGACTATTTCAACAGGCATTCGGGTCAAACCAATTTCAGAAAGGAGTTTAAACGAAGAGGATATTTCTGGATTTATATGGGAAGAGGCATTTGAGGAAGCCAATCGCTGTTTTAATTGTGGATGTGTTTCGGTAAATCCTTCTGATCTGGCTCCGGCCTTGATTGCCCTTGGTGCAAGGATAAAAACAACAAAAAGAACAGTTTCTGCAGAAGAATTCTTTAGAGTCGGAGTTATGAAGTCAACAATACTTGAAGATGATGAACTTGTTACAGCAATAGAGATCCCAAGACCTGAGGAGGGAACAAAGCAGGCCTTTCTAAAATTCAGGATAAGAAAGACGATCGATTTTCCCATCGTTAGTGTTGCAATAGCTATCAATATTAAAGCTGGCAAAGTCAATCGAGCAAGGATAGCTATAAATGGTGTAGCCCCTCTGCCATTTAGAGTTGTTTCTGCAGAGGAGGTATTGGTAGGTAGGGAGGTAAATGAAGAGAATGCCGAGGCAACTGGTAAGGCTGCGACCATTGGAACGATCGCCCTATCTAAGAATAAATATGTTATCCAGATTATCAAGACATTGGTAAAAAGGGCTATCTTATCATGCAGATAATCTCTTAGAAGAGGAAAAAAAGGAAATTATAGCCTTACTGATAGAGAGAGTGACATTTTCTTATGGATCGTATTATTGTGGGAAAAGATATTTTTTGGCGAAAAGGAATGACAGTTTCGGATCTCCTTGTTGAAATAAAACAGACACTACCTCTTGTGGGTATTTTAATAAATGGTATGTATGTATCCAAACAAAATTTTGATAAAGTAAAAATACCTGATGGAGCAGTTATTGAGTTTATCCCCTGGAAAGAGGGAATGACAGTAAGGGAACTGTTGGCATATCATAAAGAAGGGGAATTTATTTGTGCAGCGGTGATCGATGGTCTATTAGTTCCAGAAGTTTATTTTGACGAAACTTTAATCAATAAGGATATGGGAGTAGATTTTATTACATTTGTGGGCGGTGGTTAAATTTATATCTTCAAACATCAAATAGAAAGTTTGGATACTTTTCAAATGGAGGGATAGGATATGCCTATTAGAAAGAATCGAATAATCATGTTTTATATGAGCATAGCTTTATTTTTTATGGTTTTAAATGGATCTCTTTTCATAACTTTTGCACAGCAACCTGGCAAGCAGATTAAATTGAAATTTGCGACAGAATTTCCTAGTATACACCATATGGTTAGAAATCTTATTATACCATGGGCAAAAGAGGTGGAAAAAAGAACTGAAGGGAGAATAAAAATCACTGTCTTTCCTGACCAGCAGCTGGGGAAATTTTCGGAAATGTATGATGACCTTTTAAAAGGCATAAGCGATATTGCATTTATTGTTCCTGTTGGGATAACCGGGCGTTTCCCTTTAGAAAGCGTTTTTCATCTTCCTATTCTCATTCCTGGTTATGTTTGGGATCCGACCTGTATTGAAATAAGAAATATGGTGTTCGAGAAATATTTAATTCCAATGTATTTTAAAGATATAAAAATTCTCTGGACAGGTCGATTTGCTCTAAATAATCTCCTAATGGTTAATAAACCAGTTAGAAGAATCGAAGATTTGAAAGGTAAGATTATAGGATTCCCCTCGGGGAAAACCCCACCTCTTGTTATAAGGGCATTGGGTGGTACTCCAGAAAGGATATTTCCACCAGAAATATATACATCTCTTGAAAAGAAAATAATAGATGGGGTTCTTTTCCCGATTGATAGTTTAAGAGGATTTAAACTCGCAGAAGTAGTAAAGTATGTAACCAAAATTGACTTTGGTTCAGCATCCCATTTTGTTGCAATGAGATTGCCTGCTTGGAATAGCCTTTCTCCTACTGACCAGAAGATTATTATGGATCTTATTCCATGGGCAATTGAGGCACAAAGTAAGACCTATAAGAATGATGCTGAGTTGGCTATTGAAACTGGAAGAAAAGCAGGTATTGAGTTTATTGAACTTTTACCGGAGGAAAGAAAGCGATGGATGGAGGCACTTAAACCTGTGGAGGAACAATGGGCTAAGGAAATGGATGATATGGGTTTACCAGGGACAAAACTATATAAAGAAATTTTACAGCTTTTAAAAAGGTGATTCATATCTATGTAGGAGGAGGGAGATAAATATGAAGATGGGTCGTTTTGTTGTTGATGGTCATATCCACGGTTCGACACTTTACCGTCCGGCAAAGCAAATAAAAGACAGTGAAAGTCAATTCAAAATGATAATGTCAGAAATAGAACCTTATGATAATTCTGAGATGATTCTCTATGATATGGATGTTTATGGTGTCGATATGGGTATTCTCAAGCCAAGCTTTGCAGGAACAACAAATGAGATGCAGGCTCAGATTGTGGATAAATATCCCACAAGGTTTCGGGCAGTTTGTAGTGATCAGACATTGCGACTAAAATGCGCTCGTGGTGAAGCAAAGTGGAGTATCGAACTGGCCCTTGAAGAGATTGAAAATGCACTTACGTCTGATTGGGGAAAAGGTAGATTCGTGGGAATTGGTGAGTTTGCACCAGGAGGAATGGGTGTTAATCGCAAAAACCCAACATATGATCAGCGCTTAGATGAATTTAGACAAATCGCAAAGTTAGCATCTAAGTATGATATTACTATAGATTTCCATGAATACCATGAGACTGAATGGGGTGGTCCTTATGCTGGCTATGGAATATTAAGGACTATTTCAAAAGAATTTCCAGAGGTTCGTATTGTTGTGATGCATGGTGGGGGACAATATCCAGAAGAGATCCGCATTGCATGCAGAATAGCAGCTATGTCCGATAATATCTATCTTGAAACAGGTTATTGGCGGGCTGAATACTATGAATTTGCCCTCAAAGATCCTAATCTTGGAGCAACTCGACTTATATGGACTGGAGGTGACACAGGAAGCAGTCTATGGACATCTTTTCCTACACACCCAGGAGCCAGATATATAAATCCCACTGGAGTAGGGTTTCAACGTAATTGGGTTGCGCCTCAACCATATCAACCTGATTGGTATGGTTGGACAACTCATCAGATTCACAGACTTAAAGACCTCGACTTAGCAACACAAGATGAGATCAACTTAATTGTAGGCGGTAATGCTGCGAAAATCTGGAAATTACCCGTACCAATGGATAGGTTGTTTGCCTGTGGGAGAGTAGACCTTTCAGGTGTCCATTGGCAAAAAACAATACCATTTTTACCTGAAGAACAGATTCAAAGGCCTAAAAAATCATGATGATTTTTATTAATAATTATATAGATTTCAATCCTTACATAAATCTTATACAAGGAGGTAGATAATATGAAAACTAAAACGTTCATTCTTTTATTTTTAGTCTTTTTTCTTATCTGTTCATTGGCTATGGCAGCTGAACAAACTATAACTATCAATTATGTGACTTTTGTTCCTCGACATCATCCCATTTCAAAGGTGCTACTCGAAGACCTCAAGCAGGTTGAAATGAAGTCAAACGGAAGGCTAAAGTTTAACTATCGGGGTGGTCCTGAATCTGTAAAAGTCTTTTCTCAGGCAATAGCAGTGAGAGATGGTGCTGTGGATATGTGTATCATATCGCCAGATTTTGTAGGTGGACTTCTAAAGGGAACAGAAATGCTAACCTTATCAAAGACCCCGGTCTACAAACATCGGGAAACAGGAGCCCATGACTTCCTTGACGGGTTGTATCAGAAAGCAGGGTTGAAATATCTTATCATGCTTCCCATGAAACCAGGGACTCTTTTTCATCTTATAAGTAAGAAAAAGATTGAAAAACCTTCTGATTTAAAAGGATTAAGTATTTCTGGTACAGGAGTTTTCGATGCCATTGGTCCAGCACTCGGAATGACGCCAGTAGCTATGCAAATCACCGAGCAATATACTGCCTTAGAAAGGGGATTGATAGATGTTGGTAGGGGCGGAATAAATACGATTGTGAGTTTGAAATTGTATGAAGTTGCAAAGTATTTTATTGAGCCAGGGTTTGGAACTGCACCAGCAACACTATTTATGAACCTTCAAAAGTGGAATACCATCCCTAAAGATTTACAGAACCTATTTGTTGATACCCTTTATGAACTTGCACCACAGACAGAAGCAAAACATACCAAAATTGACGAAGAATCGTTTAAGAAGGCAGTAGAAGCAGGGATGGTAGTTGTAGAATTTAAAGGTGCGGACAGAGAGTGGTTTCTTAAAAAGATAAATGATGCTATGTATGAACATCAATCAAAGAGTGCACCTGATATAGCCCGAAAGATTTTTGAACTTACAAATAAGTAGTATATGAAAAATAAAATTTTGCCGATCTCTTATTACTTATTATGAAAAGCGAAAAGTTGATAAAGAAAGGTGGAAAAAACAAGAGCATTTTTGACTCGCTTCTTGAGATTGGCTGTAATGCAGCAATCCTTATGGTTATCTTTTTGGCCTTAGGGATTAATGCACGGGTAATAATAAGGTACACCTTTGGATTTCCTATAAACTGGGTGATAGATGTTTCTACGATCCTTCAGGTCTTTTTAACTTTCATTGCTGCTGCCTGGTTACTAAGAGAAGAGGGGCATATATCGATAGACATTGTACTTTCTTTTTTAAGACCCCGTAGTAGGTTTTTCCTCCAGATTATAAATTCCATTATTTGTATCTTAATATGTGCATTTATAACGATATATGGAACCATAGAGACATGGTCAAGCTGGAAAGCAGGTCTTTATTTGAATATGCCTTTAGAACCCCCCAAATGGACTGTTCTAATAATTATTCCTTTAGGAAGTCTTTTTTTACTTTTACAATTCATTAGGAGAACTAAAGATTTTTTAAAAAGATATAGAAGTTGTATAAATGAAAACCAATAATATTTGAGTCTTAAGAGGTAAGCCAATTGGAATGGCCTTTATTCCTATTGTTAATATGGGGTATTCTTTTACTCTTATTTTTAATGGGAATGCCTGTTGCCTTAAGTTTCTTTGCTGTGATTATAATCGGTGCACCTATGATGTGGGGCTTGGGACCGGGTATGTCACAATTTATAAATAGTATCTTGGACTCACTTATGAATTTTGCTGTATTACCGATTCCTCTTTATGTTCTTATGGGAGAGCTTATCATGCACTCGAAACTTGCTCCAGACATTATTAGGGCTGTCGATCTATGGATTGGAAGATTCCCGGGCCGACTTTCTTTGATGGCAGTTGGAGCTGGAACAATCTTTGCTGCTTTAACAGGAACAGGTATTGCAAGCACAGCTATGCTGGGGAAATCTCTCGTTCCAGAAATGGAAAAAAGAGGTTACCACTCAATGATGACTTTTGGACCGATTCTTGGAAGTGGTGGTCTGGCCATTATGATACCACCGAGCACATTAGCAGTGCTTATGTGCGCTGTAGGTGATATATCAGTGGGTAAGACTTTGCTTGCTATAACCGTTCCAGGTATACTGATGGCTCTTATATATGCAGTATTTATCATTCTTCGATGTATATTAAATCCATCCCTTGCCCCACCTTATTTGGTCGAGAGAAATCCTTTTAATGAAAAAGTTTCAGCTTTTATAAGGTATATATTACCTGTGGGATTCATCATATTTATGGTAGTCGGGGTAATCTATTTGGGAATTGCTACACCAACAGAAGCTGCTGGTACTGGGGCATTGGGCTGTTTCCTGCTTTGTTTATCTCACAAAAGGATGAATTTAGATGTAATTAAAAAATCTTTGATAGGGACTGTGAGAGTGACTGTAATGATATATTTAATCATTGCTGGTGCAGATATCTTCAGCCAGATGCTTTCATATAGTGGCGGAGTTTCTGGTCTTAGTGAATTGGCCCTGAATTTTTCTCAACAGAGATTTCTACTTTTTTTAGCAATGCATGCTATAGTATTTCTGCTCGGTATGTTTATGAATTCCTTATCCATTATGATGATAACTCTACCTATATATATGCCTCTCATCCAATTACTTGATTTTGATCCGATATGGTTTGGGGTAATGTATTTGATAAATATAGAGACAGGGGCTATTACACCTCCTTTTGGTTTGGCACTATTTGTTATGAAAGGGGTGGCGCCCGAAGGTACAAAGATGGTTGATATATGGATAGCATCAATTCCTTATGTATTATTGAACATATTAACTATTTTCCTCATATACTTATTTCCAAAAATAGCCCTATGGTTTTAAAGTTAGACTGGAGAGGTAGGGTTCAAAACCCTTCGAATGCGGGCTTTTAATGTTTAAATTGCTAACAATCGCTTTAAAAAAAACCCAATTATTTTAAGGGGATTTATCAATATTGCTAAACTAATAAAGGTATCCGCTCGAAGGCTTTTTCACCCCACCTCCCCATTTATGAAAGATTTTTTAAATAGTTTTTCAGAGGTCCTTTAAAATTATTGACAAAAAAAAAATTTTTTGTTATAAATTTAATTAATTCCGACCAAAGGTGTACTCATTTGATTTCCCATTCTATCTTAATTCAGGAGGAGCTTATAAAATAAAACAAATATTAAAAAATGGAGAGGTTCCCGAGCGGCCAAAGGGGACAGACTGTAAATCTGTTGGCGATGCCTTCGGAGGTTCGAATCCTCCCCTCTCCACCAAAACCTCAGATGGATCTTAATACGAAAGCCCTTAAAAATAATTTTCTTATTTAATTTCAATAAGTTATTAAATATTTAATTTAATGATTGAAAAATTTTTAAAAAAGTTATATAATTTGATTTTAGACGCGGGAGTAGCTCAGTTGGTAGAGCATCAGCCTTCCAAGCTGAGGGTCGCGGGTTCGATCCCCGTTTCCCGCTCCAAATTTGAAAATTTAATAAAAAATGATTTTTCTATAAAATTTGATTTTAGACCCTGTCGATTTAGAACGACAGGTTTTATTTATTTTGGTTCTGGCCCACGTAGCTCAGTTGGTAGAGCACATCCTTGGTAAGGATGAGGTCACCAGTTCAATCCTGGTCGTGGGCTCCATAAAGGAAGATAAAAATTTTTTCAAAATTAAAGGAGGTAGCGAGAGATGTCGAAGCCTAAGTTTGAGAGGACGAAGCCGCATGTGAATGTTGGGACGATAGGGCATGTGGATCATGGGAAGACAACGTTGACATCAG
>JBBIOI010000002.1:0-97507 GCA_037443425.1 Deltaproteobacteria bacterium | reverse complement strand
AGTGGCCGCCCTTATGGGTGGGAAAATTGATGCCTCAAGTCAACATCCTGCTGAAATCTTGAGTCAAGTTAAAGCTGGAGAGGTTAGGGTTCTTGCAGTAAGCAGTGAAAAAAGAATTAATATATGGCCAGAGGTGCCCACAATGAAAGAATCGGGAGTTGATGTGGTCTTTGATCAATGGAGGGGTTTTGCAGCTCCAAAAGGAACTCCAAAATTTATAATAGAAAAAATGGCTGCCATTGTGAAGAAAGCAGTAGAAAGTAAAGAATGGATAGATTTTGCATCATCCGTAGGCACTACTCCTCAATATCGTGACCCTGTTTCTTTTTTTAAATTTGTAGCCGAGAGAGATAAAATAACGAGAGAAATACTTGCATCGGTTGATACAAAAAAATAACTATAATTTGGGTTTTGTAATCAATCATAGTTAATATGACTAATAAAATAATGGACAGTATTATTATTTTATGCTTCGGATGTCTTTATCTATTGTATAATACGACTTATCCAATAGATCAGCTAAACAATCCTGGACCGGGTATATTTCCATTCGTTGTAGGTAGTACATTAGTTATTTTAGTTATTTATCAACTTATTAAGACATTAAAAGAACCACCAAGTAAAAGAAATCTTAAGGATAGCTTTTTTAATTTTAAATTTATAAAAGGATTACTGACAGAAGGTCAAAAACCAAAACCATTCTTTTTAGGTATTGGTTTGGCCTTATACATCTTGATTATAAAATGGATTGGTTTTTATATCTCTACTTTCTTCTTTGTAATTTTCAGTAGTAGGCTTATGGGCGCAGAAGATTTGAAAAAACCAACTGTTTTAGCAATGGGTATTAACATTTTCTGTTACCTACTTTTTAACGTGATATTAAAATTGTCATTTCCAAGGGGTATTTTGTTTTAAATTTTTTATAAATTAAAAGAAATGAGTGTGTTATCCTTTTTATTGATTGCCCTACAACCTGTTAATGTATTTGCTTGCTTTTTAGGGGCTGTTGTCGGGACCTTGGTAGGAGTTCTTCCAGGGTTAGGTCCTGCTGCTGCTATGGCCTTAGTTTTACCAGCTACTTTAAAACTTGGCCCTACTGCTGGATTAATTATGTTAGCTGGAATCTATTATGGTTCTATGTATGGAGGATCTACAACCTCAATCTTAGTAAATGTTCCAGGCGAACCTGCCAGTGTTGTCACAACATTGGATGGTTATGCAATGGCCCGTAAAGGTCGAGCAGGAGCTGCTCTGGCTATTGCAGCAATTGGTTCTTTTATTGCTGGAACTATTAGTGTTATTGCATTACAATTGTTTGCACCACTTCTTGCAAGGACTGCCTTGGCCTTTGGTCCGGCTGAATATTTTGCACTCACAATCTTGGGAATAATCTTATTATCTAACCTAACTGGAAAATCCCGTTTAAAATCTTTAATCATGATATTGATAGGCTTAATGTTATCTACCATTGGAATAGATCCTGTAGGTGGTGTTGAACGATTCTCTTTCGGTTCTGTTTCAGCCCAGGGAGGGATCAGTTTCATTGCAATTACAACAGGACTCTTTGGGGTAGCAGAGGTATTCTCTTTAATGTCAGAGGAAAAGAAAGATTTAGAATTAGCATCTGTAAGATTTCGTGAACTTTATCCAAATACTGATGAAATTAAACGTTCTATCGCTCCTATTGGTCGTGGATCTATCTTAGGATTCCTAATTGGTCTCCTTCCCGGGCCTGCAGCGACCATAGCCTCTTTTGCCTCTTATGGATTGGAAAGGAAACTCTCTAAACGTAAAGAGGAATTCGGGCATGGGGCAATTGAAGGGGTTGCAGGACCAGAGGCAGCCAATAATGCAGCAAGCGGAGCTGCAATGATTCCACTTCTTTCATTGGGACTACCATTTACTCCTGCCACTGCTGTTTTATTAGGTGGAATGCTTCTTCACGGCATCACTCCTGGCCCACTTCTATTGCGTGATCAGCCCGATGTATTTTGGGGAGTAGTTGGGAGTTTTTATTTAGGGAATATAATGTTATTAGTTTTAAATCTACCCCTTGTAGGAATCTTCGCAAGGATTGTAAGGGTTAATCCAAAATACCTTATGCCAATAGTTTTAATTTTATGCCTAATAGGGGCTTACCATGATAATAATAATTTTTTTGATGTGTGGGTAATGCTTGTATCTGGTGTAGCTGGCTACTTCTTACGTAAATATGATTATGAACCAGCCCCTCTTATCATAGGATTAGTATTAGGAACAATCATGGAAAGGTCGTTTCGTCAAACTCTTATCATTTCTCGAGGCAATCTAAGTGGTTTTTGGGAATCATCACTATCTGCTAACATTTTAATCTTGGCCCTGGTCTTCTTAATCCTCCCTCTATTATTAATGCTTTTAAAAATAGCAAAATCCAATAACCAAAAACCCCGTCTAAATAAATAACTCAATGGGCGCCTAAGAATTTAATCACTTTTTTAGTAGTGGAATGCCAAGTGCCTGACGAGTCTCATCTGGAGAGGCTATCTCTCGCCCCAATTCGCGGGCAATTCTTACAATTTTCCTAACAAGCTCGGCATTACTTTTTGCTAATCTACCCTTTTCTATGTAAATGTTATCTTCGAACCCCACCCTTACATTACCTCCGAGGAGGATAGAAAGTGTTGTGGCCTCAAACTCAGCAGGGTACCCTACACCCAAAACACTGAATAAGGAATCTGGAGGTAACAGGTCTTTAAGATGGATCAAATGTTTAGGTGTATATCTCATAAATCCTGAACCTACTCTATGCATGTTCATTACAAAACTAATATAGTATGGTTTGCTAAGAACACCTTGGTCAATTAAATAATAAAGGTCATCCATCTGACCATCATTATATATCTCTATTTCAGGTTTTATACCCTTTGACATAATCTCTTTAGCAACCTTTTCAGCCCATAGCCTATTCCAATTATAAGGGATCGCCTTTCCTTTCCAAACAGTAATTGCAGGCGCAATCTCAAGACTTACCATTTCTGGCGGAGGAACTGTTCTACTTGTTCTTACTCCATCATCAATGTCTGCTATATCCTTTCCTACCAAAACTGGATTGGCAGGGGCCATACTATGCTGAATGATGATATCGCACCCTTTTTCTCTAATCAATCGATCCGTCTCCTCAAAGAATCTTGGATCATTTGTAGGTAACCCCTTCTCATCCCTCCCATGCAGGTGGACAATCGAGGCCCCTTCATTCCAGCATTCATAAACTGCGTCAGCAACCTCCTTTGGGGAAAAAGGAATCCCTGGATTGGTCTCCTTTCCGTGGAAATTGCTTGTTGGTGCAACAGTTATGATTAATTTATCCATAATCCCACCTCTCAAATATTAAGACTAAATATATCTTTTTTCCTTAATCCAGGTAATGTAAGCCTTCATCCCTTTTTCTATATCAAGCTCTGGTTCAAATCCTACCTCTTTTTTTATCCTTGTGATGTCTAAACATGCATTAATATCTAATGGTGACTTTGTGGGAGTTACATCTCCGAGTTTCTTACCAAGATAAATAATAGTATCTGGAGAAATTTTTAGGACCGCATCTCTAATCTCACCAAAAGTCGTTAATCTTCCCATCCCAAGATTATAGATTTTATAATTTAATTTTTTTGCTAAGTGGAGAAGAACGATACCCTTTGCACAGTCCTTTACATATAGATTGTCATGTGCTTCGTCTTCGTCTATATCTTTTAAATCACATGTATTTCCATAGACCGAAGCCTCTGCCATCAATTTTATTGGATTTCTAAACCCTGTTGATAAGGGGCCATATATTCTGCTTGCCCTAATTAAAACTATGTTTAGATTATGTACCTTTGAATACAGAAGGGCAATATTCTCTTCAGCCCTTTTAGTCCCAGGAATATATCGGTCCGATTCTACATGTAAAAGTTGATCTTCCCTTAAGGGCTCTTTCTGCTTTATCCCCTGGTAGACAGCCTCAGAACTAATGATACTAATTCGCTCTATTCCTAAACGTTGGGATACCTCTAAGATATTAATTGTCCCAAGGATGTTGACTTGCATTGCATCAAAGAGTGTTCCTGTACTCTCATAGATCGCTGCCCCATGGATTATGCTTCTAATGGAAAACTTTTTAATTACCTTCTCTACATCCTCCAAAATAGTAACATCCAACGGAGTGATAAATAAATTTTTATCTTTGTAGGGTTCTAAAAAGCTTGCAAGTTCTCTTCTTCGATACATAGTTAAAACAACAGCTTCTCCTGATTCACAAAGTATTCTGGCAATTGAGCTCCCAATAAAACCCATACCACCAGTAATCAGAATCATAGTATCCTCTCTAATGAGAATTAAAAATTTCTAAAAACATATATTTATTGCCAGGGAAAGGCTCCCTTTGGAAGTGCTGATCTTGACATCGCCTTCCTTAATTTAGGCCCATACTCTGGTGATGCCTTAAGAATCTCTTCCCAGGTTGAATTGTAAGCAATCTTTACGAATCTTTCGACATCGCCTAATGGAAGATGTATATTCTTCATACCAGCCTTCTCTCTAATTTTTTCTTCCTTTTCTACAAGCTTATAATTGCGCATGGTCCCAATATATTCATACTTTTGAATTTCATCAAGAATTATATCTTGAAGATCCTTTGGAATTTTATTCCACCGATCTAAGTTTATCATCGTAGCAGGCTCCATCTGAAAGACTCCGGGCAGGATCATATATTTTGTAACTTCATGAAGTCCCCAGCTTGCCATACCAACCCTTGGCCACATGAATCCATCAACCACTCCTCGTTCCATAGCTGTGTAGATTTCAGGTGGCTGTATAGTGATAGGGGTTCCACCTAAGGCCTTAATAAAAGGTACATAGAGTGGCATAACTCGTATTTTCATGCCCTTAAAGTCTTCTATCTTTTCAATTTTTTTGTTACAAAAAATGTGAAAGGTTACATCAGAATGAAGCCTTCCTAAATATTTCGCATTTGCCCTCTTTGCAAAGATTTCTGTCCATAGTTCAAAAAGTCCACTCTTTCTCTCTTCCCAAGCAGAAAGCTCTGAAAGCCCCTGTGCCTCAGCCTCGGGCATTACAGGTTTCATAAAGGCAAATGGATAATATAAAAGCATATCAATTGTCCCAGATTTAAGTGCATGGATTTGATCAAAGGAGGCAAAGACCTCTGGTCCGCCTAACCATTCAATCTTCATCCTGCCAGAAGCCCTTTTATTCACGGCATCAACAAATAGAGGAACAGGATCATTGTTAAAGTGAGGCTTAGGAAGATGGGTTACAGCTTTAAGAATGATTGTTTGCCCATTGATATCTTGATTAATAAAGCCCAAAAGAATGATTCCAATTAAAATAGAAATAAATGATATCTTTCTCATACTACACCTCCTTTTAAATTACAAAAATCCTTGATTATTGAACAGTACCAATTTACCGACCTAAAAATTTTATCTGTATCAATCACCTCCTTTTTATTGAACCACCTCTTTATTCCTCTACCTTTCTATTCTGGTGTATAAATAACTGATAAACATTTAACTTCCTTTTTCCCATCAGAGATTCCATAGTGAGGAATGCTTGAATCAAAGTAGATACAATCCCCTTTTTTAACAATAAATTCTTTATCCCCATGAAAAAACCTCATTTTCCCTTCAAGGACATAAACCATTTCTTCACCCCTATGCTGAAAAATGACTTTTCGCTTTGGCTTAATTGGAAGAGTGATTATATAAGGCTCCATATGTTTTTTAGAAAACTTATGGGCCAATGCTTGATAGGAATAGCCAAAAGCGGATCCATTTCGTGCCACAGTTAGCCTCTCTTCGTTTTTCACAAGGCAGATAGAAATTTTATCTTCTTTATCTTCTAATATTTCTGAAATACTTACTTCTAATACTTTTATTATCAAAATCAATGTGGAGATTGGAGGGGCTTTTTTGGACTTTTCAATCTTTGAAAGATATCCTTTTGTAAAGCCGGTCTTTTTGGCTAAATCACTCAATGTAATCCCTTTCCTTTTTCTATACTCTTTTATCTTTCTTCCGATCTCAGACTCTAAAATCATTGTCTATCCTTTGTTTTCTTTTAAGAAACTTTTTACAACTATCATGAAACTTTGTCAAGAATTATTTTTGGAGGTATAAAAACTATTTAACGGATACCTTTTTATAAAATGAACGGCCTAAACTGTCATTGCGAGGCGAAGCCGAAGCAATCTCTTCCAAATTTTCATTCCCGGCTAAGCAAGAAACTTATGAGATTGCCACGCTTTGCTCGCAATGACAAAAGGCCTGTAAATTCTCTTCTTATAGCAAGAAGGCAATGAGACCGTTGCGAGGGGGAAAAATAAATTTTAACGAGAGCCTGTCAAATTAGGTAACCAAAGCGCAATTTGAGGAAAAATCATGATAAGTCCCATGGCTAAAAGACTGCATAGAATAAATGGAATAGCTGCCTTATAGACATCATTCATTGTTGTTCCTTCTGGCGAAACACTCTTCATCACAAATAGACTAAGTCCAAAGGGTGGTGATATTCCAGCTATTTCTATATTAATCAGATATATTACAGAGAACCAAACATCATCAAAACCCAACTGTCTTACCACTGGGATAAATATGGGTAGTGTAATCATCATAATAGAAACGACGTCCATGAAACAACCTAAGAATAGGATGATAAGTTGCATAAAAATAATTATCATTATTGGTGGAACTGGTAGAGTTATAGCAAACTCGGCCAATCCAGTACTTGCTCCAGTAAACGCTAATATTTGACTAAAGGCCTGAGCACCGCCAATGATCATAAGAATCATACCAATGGTGCTTAGGGATGAGGTTGTTGCCCTGCTGATCACCTTCCAATCTAACCTTTTATAACAAGCTGCGAGGATGCAAGTGCAGATAGCCCCACAGGCTGCAGCCTCAGATGGAGAGGCAATGCCAAGAAACATTAAGCCGATTACAGCAAATATGACTAAACCTTGAGGAACTACATATTTTAGGGTATCTTTAATCTTTTCTGAAAAAGGGACATGTTTAACTTCGTATAATGGTGCAAGCTCTGGTTGGATTATACATCGTAAGATAATATAAGTAGCCATTATGATAGCAACCAAGAGACCAGGAAGGATAATAGCAATTAAGATCTTACTTATGGAAACTTCACCAATCGCACCGCAAAGGACTGCCAGTGCACTTGGTGGAATCAACATAGCCAAACCACCGCTTCCCATAATAGGACCAAGGCTCATAGGTTTTTTATATCCTTGAGCCTCCATCTCGGGAACAAGCGTTGAACCTAACATAGCAACGCTGGCAATGCTCGTTCCAGTAAGCGTAGAGAGTAGTGTCCCTGAGGCTACTGCAAGAATAGCCAATCTTCCTGGTAATCTACCCATCCACTTTCCTATCACATTGATTAGAATTGGGGCAATATCCGATCTGAACATGACTTCACCCATGAGAATAAATAGTGGAATAGGTAGGAGAATAAAACTATTCAGACTGGTATAAAGCGAATTAATAAGGTTCTGAAGCCCACTAATTCCTCTAAAAAGAAAGTACATCCCTATGATGTTGATGATGAAAAAACATATCGCTATAGGCATCCCTGTTAACATAAGGATAAAAAGAATCCCAAAAATCAAGACAAACCAGATATACCATTCCATAAAATACCTTTTATTTAACTAAATACTGATTATTTATAAATTATCTCCTCCTCATTCCTTTAAGGATATTTAAGGCCTCAATGAGAAATTGTATAGCAAACATTAGACTTCCGATAAAGATGATTCCTATAATGGGAGACCTTGGAAGCATCAAAGGGGTAGGAGTCTTATAACCTATCCAATAAATGGTCGTTTTCAACGAAACTGCTGAAATAATAAGCATGACTACTACCCCTATTATTGAAGTAATAAAATTCAAAACAGCCCGGGATTCTTGACTTAAATGTTGTATCAATAAATCCATTCTTACATGACCATCTCTTTTTAAAATCCAGGCTGCCACCATGAAAGGAATCCAGAGGATTAGAATACTCGATATTTCTGAAACCCAAATTGTAGGGCGACCTAAATATCGAGAAACCACTTCAATATTTACTATGATCATTTGTCCCCATAGTAAGATGCCGGCTAAAAAGACAAATAGGTTTAGTATTCTATTCCAGAGTGAAAAAAATCTTTTAAGTTCCATTTATTTTTTCGTAAATAATTGTCTCATCTTAGGGATAATATCACCGGGTTGCCTTTCCTGTGCATATTTCCACGCCCCTTCTGTAGAAGCTTCGATAAACCATTTAGCAACCTCTGGAGAAAGATTAATTATTTTAACCCCTGCCCCGGTAAACTTCTTTAAGAAAGCATTTCTCTGCTCTAATTCATATTGAGCATATTTTGCTTCAAAAGCGGCCATCTCGTTTATCATTAATTGTTGAAGGTCAGGAGGCATCTTATTCCATGTTGCTAAATTAACTGGAATAGCTACCGAACTACGCCAGAAACCGGGTTGAATAACATACTTTGTTACACTTTGTAAACCATAAGCAAGTGCTATATAGATAGATGTAGCAAGTCCATCAACTGTATTTCTCTCTAATGCAGTGTTATAATCGGTTATGGCCAAAGTAGAGGCTACACCTCCTAACTCTCTATATTGACCATGGAATGATGTTGTACCACCAAGTCTTAATCCCTTAAAATCTGAAGGCTTTTCAACCAGTTTATTAAGGAACAACATAAAATAACCTGGTTCTGTAGCTTCCCCTCGGCCAAGATAGAAGAGGCCTGCTTTTTTATAAAGTTCATTTATCGCCTCATAGACCCCCATTTTTCTTTCCTCTGTTGCGCTAAATGGAGATAAATGGGTTACACCTACTCCTGGTACTAAGTCCTCAAAAAATGCATTTGGTATACATGCTAAATCGATTGTCCCTGTTTTAACCGCAACACCAAGGTTTGGTGGTGGAATGACTTCTGGCCCGCCTTTTACATTTATAACCAATCTTCCTTTTGCAAGTTGATTGATTCGGTCAAAAAGTTCTTTTTTAATATACTGATATTCTACTACATTGGATGCAGGTGCAAATGAGACAAAATTTAGTACGATAGGTTTAGTTGCTGTCTGTGCTTTTACTGTAGAAAAAGGGACCAAAAATCCTACCAAAATAATTACAAAAACAAATAAAACAACATTTTTAACTATCTTCATCTTTGTCCTCCTTTAAAATTATTATTTGTTTACTTTTAAGAAACTTAATAATATTATCATGAAACTTTGTCAAGATTTATTTTTGAGACCTCTGAAAAACTATTTAAAAATTCTTTCATAAATGGGGAGCTGGGGTGAAAAAGCCTTCGAGCGGATACCTTTTATAGATTAGCACTATTGATTAATCCCCTTAAAATTATTGGTTTTTCTCAAGCGATTGTTAGCAATTTAAATATTAAAAGCCCGCATTCGAAGGGTTTTGAACCCTACCTCTCCAGTCTATTAAAGACTTTTTCAGAGGTCTCCGCAAAAAAAACTTGACAAAATGTGAGATTATATTAAAATGAATAAAAATCTAAAAACTATTATTTATTTTCTAAAGGGGGTGCTAAAATGAAATATAAAATCTTAATTCTTCTTGTTCTTATATCTTTTCTTTTTTCGGGTTGCTATTATTTTTCGGCCAAGAATGAAATAAAGAATGCTGAAAGACTATTTTCAGAACTAAAAGGAGCAGGTGGAGAAAAAATTACTCCGTATGAATATTGCAGTGCTGAAAGTTACCTAAATATATCCAAATTAGAGTTTAGTCATAATGACTTTAAGAAGGCACATGGATTTGCAATCCGTTCAAAATCGGCCTCAGAGGCTGGTTTAGCTGAAATAAAGAAGAAGTAATATCGGAAGGGGGTGAAGAATATGAAGGTAAAAAGATTCTGGACATTGTTAGGAGTTTTTATACTATTTTTATTAATCGCTTCTGGATGTGCAGTAAATAAAGAGACAATGAATGCATATAATGAGGCAAAAGAGGTATTTCAGAAGGCAACTCTCATAGGTGCAAAAAAATGTGCACCCTGCCAATATGCTACTGCTGAGGCCTATATTGCTATTGCAGACCATGAGGTAAAAGACTACTGGCGAGAAATAGAAAATCTCGATAACCATATAAAGATTGTAAAAGAAAAATCATTAGAGGCAATAAGGATTTGTGAAAAACCACCAACTCCACCTGTTGTTGCTCCGCCGCCACCACCTCCTGCTGTGGTTGCTCCGCCACCAGCACCTCCTCCTCCTGTAGTTGTTCCGCCCCCAGCACCTCCTCCTCCTGTGGTTGCCCCGCCACCACCAAAAGAAGAATTTCCACCGCCGACTCCGCCAACACTTCCTCCACAAATGGGACCACCATCTGTACTTCCTCCACCAGAACCACCACCAGTCGCAGTGGCTCCTGGAAAACCAGCACCTCCACCCGCACCCGCAGCACCTCCACCCGCACCACCAACACCAGCACCTGCACCCGTACCACCAGCACCACCTAAACCACCAGTTGCACCAGTTTTTGAACCAGTTTATTTTGATATAAATAAATCTAACATATCACCCACAGCTTCTAAGTCGCTGGATAAAAATGGTATGATTCTTAAAGATAATCCTCAGATTAAAGTCATAATAGAAGGCCATGCTGATTCAACAGGTTCAGAAAGATTGAATCAAATCCTTTCAGAGAAAAGGGCTGAAAGTGCTAAAAAGTATCTAATTGATAAATTTAATATTCAGGCTGATCGATTAAAGACTAAAGGCTATGGAAGTAAAAGGCCTATTGCTGATAATGCAACCAAGGAAGGAAGGGCAAAAAATAGAAGGGTCGAATTCAGGATAATTCCATAAATCTGACAAAATCTTTTCTAATAATAGAAATAAACTCAGGTGGTAAGAATATTCTTACCACCTATTTTTTATTTAAAAGCTCTGGAGGGTTGAAATGAAGTTCTTTATAGATACGGCCAATCCACAGGAGATAAAAAAGGCTTATGAAATGGGAATCATTGATGGAGTTACAACAAATCCAACTCTCATCTCAAAAGAGAATAAAGATTTTAAATTGCTAATAAGAGAAATTTGTGAAATTATAAATGGTCTACCAATTAGCCTTGAGGTTATAAGTCTTGATGCAAATGGAATGATAGATGAAGCAAAAAAACTTGTTAAGATGGGCGAAAATATTGTTGTGAAAATCCCGATGACTGAAGAGGGCTTAAAAGCAATAAAGGTTCTCGTTTCCGAAGGTATTAAAACAAATACAACACTTGTTTTTTCTGCAACTCAGGCACTTTTAGCTGCAAAGGCTGGCTCAACTTATATAAGCCCTTTTATTGGGAGACTTGACGATATCTCCCAAAGAGGAATGGACTTAATTGAAGAGATTATTACAATCTTTAATAATTATGATTTTGAATCCCAGGTAATCGTATCAAGTATCCGTCATCCCATCCATGTCCTTGAAGCAGCACTCATAGGAGCAGACGTTGCCACTATTCCGTTTAAAGTTCTTGAACAGTTAATTCACCATCCCTTGACAGATATAGGGATAGAGAGATTTTTGTCTGACTGGAAAAAGGTACCAAAGTAAATTCTTGGAACTTTTTTATTCCTCTATTATAGTTATCTGCTTCGGTTGAGGTGCTGACCTTTTTGGAAGGAGAATCCGTAAAACACCATCTTTATAGGAGGCCTTTATCTTTTCCTGATCAATTGTCCTTGGAAGGGTGAATGTCCGCTGAAATGTTCCATACGGTCTTTCTATCTGAAGGTAACGATCATCTGGACTCTCTTTAATAAATCTTCTTTCACCCTGTATTGTTAGAACATTGTCTTCTACTTTAATATCTATATCGCTCTGTATAACCTCTGGAAGATCGATCTTGATTAGCAGTTCGTTCTCTCTTTCCAGTATATCTACAGGAGGGGTCCAAACCCTTCTCGTTACGCCTTCTTCTTTCCATATCCTTGCAAGGGTTTCATCAAATAGTCGGGTCATCCTTTCCTGCATCATCATTAAATCTTTGAAAGGCTCCCACTTTATATATTCCATACCCCTACCTCCTCCATGGATTAAATAAAGTATACTCCAATGGCGGAAGAATTTCAACTTCTACAAGTAAAACAGACATCAAAAAAATCCTTTGGAAGGTTTGCCCTCTCTCTAAATTTTTCTAACTGAAACCATGGAGCAAAATAGTTTCCACAAACCTTACATTGCTTCATCTTAAGCGTTCGTTTCCATCTTACAATAGTTCTTTCATCTCCCTCCTCTTTCATCCCTATTACATCCACAGGACAAACAACGACGCAAGCGCCACAGGCAATACAATCTTTTGGTTGCTCCATAAAAGGAGGACATACCTCCCTGCGATCTCCCCTGAATGCAAACTGTATTGCATGCGCCCCAACCACCTCATCACATACCCTCGCACATAGTCCACAGAGAATACAATCCTTGTCTTCTTTTTTAAATCTTACTTCACTAATACCCATCTCTTTTGCCATATCCTGAAGAAGTTTACTTCCAGGACACATTGCAAGAAGTAGCTCCATAATTAACTTCCTTGCCTTAATCACCTTTTGAGTAGAGGTATATACCTCAATCCCTTCCATTACAGGATAATTACATGAGGTCGTAAGTCTTGACCTGCCTTTTCGGGAGACCTCTACAAGACAGAGCCGGCAAGCTCCATAGGGTTTTACATTCTCGTTATAACAGAGATGTGGGATATCAAATCCTGCATCTAACGCTACCTCAAGTACATTTTGGCCTTCTTTAGCCTCTACAGGCTGCCCATCAATTGTAAAAGAAATCATCCTCTTCTCCTCTTATAAACTATCTATTTATTGCACCTCAATGGCATTAAACTTACACACCTCAAAACACATCCCGCATTTAATACACTTTTCTTCGTCTATCTTAAACGGAATCCCCTCTTCCTTCTTCGTTTTTCTCTTTCCTGAAATGGCCTTTACAGGACATTCCTTTGAACATCGACCGCACATCGTGCACACCTCAGGTAAGATTCTGTATTTTAGAAGCGCTTTACAGACCTTTGCAGGACACCTCTTATTAATTATATGTTCTTTATATTCATCTCTAAAATAACGTAGTGTCGAAAGAACAGGGTTTGGCGCTGTTCCACCAAGGGCACACAGTGATGCCTCTGCAGTGACCCAAGCCAATTCCTCAAGAAGATCAAGATGCTCGGGTTTACCTCTACCCTCTGTAATATCTGTAAGAATCTCATGCATCCTTTTTGTTCCTTCACGACAAGATGTGCATTTACCACACGATTCGTCCTTAAGAAAGTTCATAAAGTATTTTGCAACATCAACCATACATGTTGATTCATCCATCACAATCATTCCACCCGAACCCATCATAGAACCAACTTCAGTCAGTCTATCAAAATCAACAGGAAGGTCAAGAAGAGATTCAGGGATACACCCTCCAGAAGGACCACCTGTTTGAACAGCCTTAAACTTTTTCCCGTCAGGGATACCGCCTCCAATATCATAAACAATCTCTCTCAATGTTATACCCATTGGGACTTCTATTAGCCCTGTATTATTCACTTTTCCAACTATTGAAAAAACCTTTGTCCCTTTACTTCCTTCTGTCCCAATTCTTGAATACCAATCGGACCCTCTCGAAATGATAACCGGTACATTATTCCATGTCTCAACATTATTTAGATTGCTGGGATGGTCCCAAAGACCACTCTCAGTCGTATGTATATGTTTTGCTCTTGGTTCGCCTACTTTTCCTTCTATTGAAGCCATTAGGGCTGTAGATTCTCCACAAACAAATGCCCCCCCTCCTCTGAAAAGATTAATTTTGAAAGAAAATCCTGATCCTAAAATATCTTCTCCTAAAAGACCATAATCTTCTGCTTGCTTTATTGCAATCTGGAGCTTTTGAATAGCCAAAGGGTATTCATCTCTTACATAGATGAATCCTTCACTTGCCCCGATGGCATAAGCTCCAATTATCATTCCTTCGATAACACTATGGGGATCCCCTTCCAAAACACTTCGGTCCATATAGGCACCTGGATCCCCTTCATCAGCATTGCATAAAACATATTTAATATCACCTTTTGCGCGTCGACATGACTCCCATTTTAACCCTGTAGGAAATCCAGCCCCACCTCTTCCGCGCAAACCCGATTTCTTAACTTCATCTATTATCTCTTCTGGCTTCATCTCAAAAATGGCTTTATAAAGAGAAAAATATCCTCCTCTTGCAATATATTCTTCTATTTGGTCAGGGTTAATAAATCCACAATTTCTTAAAGCAATTTTTAATTGTTTTTTGTAAAAAGGAATTTGATTGTAAAGATATACTCCATTAAGTCCTTGAGGTATATGTTCAATAATATAATCCCAAAATTTATTATCAACTATCCATTCTTCCCTTTCCATTTTAAAAAAGAGATAATCTTTTACAACCTTATCTTCCATCCATTCATGAAGTAATCTTATAGCTTTCTCTGGTGTTACTTCTTGATAAAAAACACGAGGTTTACCTGCTTCAAAAATATCAACAACTGGTTCTTTTTGACAAAAACCGATACAACCTGTTTGACTTACTTTAATTGGAAATCTCGATTTTTCTATCTCATTCTGGATTGTATCATAGACCTTTTGGGCACCGGTAGAAATTCCACAAGTAGCCATTCCCACAGATACCTTAATCCCTTTTGGATAAAGTGTCTCTAAGCCTTTCTGCCTTATTTTTTCCAAATCACTCTTAGTTCGAATTCTCATTTTCCCCTCGATAAAAAAATTTTTACTTAAATTCTTTAAGCAACAACGGTACCTTATCCTGTGTAAGTCGACCATAAACCTGTCCATCAATTACAGCCACAGGACCTAAACTACAACACCCAAGGCACCGAACCGATTCAAGAGTAAATCGTCTATCTTTTGTAGTTTCGCCAACAGATATCTTTAGTTCTCTTTCAATCTTTTCCAAAATCTTACCCCCACCCCTAACATGACAGGCTGTCCCAAGGCAGACATCAATTTTATGTCGTCCCCTCGGTTTAAGGCTCAACGCATTATAAAAAGTAGCTATCCTAAATAAATTCGTTAAAGGAATATTCAATCTTTGACTCACATATTCTAAATCTTCCTTCGGTAGATACTTTTCTTTAGACTGAATATCCTGAAGGATTGCAAGAATAGCTGATTCTCTTCTTCCATGCTGTTCAATAATGGCATCAATTTCTGATTGAGTCATAACCTAAAATCCCCTTTTTGATTTTTCTCTCAAGATTTCATACTCTTCATGTACCCTTTTTTCTATCTCTTCGATCATCTCGTCTGTAAGATGTCTAAACCTGCCTTGAAGTTTGATATACTCTTTTACCGGCTTTAATTCTGGGAAGTCTATGCTCAGGTGGTATTTCCCATGCTCTACTTCATATAGAGGAAATATCCCTGTCTCAACTGCAAGCCTTCCGAGTTTGATAGAGAGCTCTGGTGCGGATCTCCATCCTGTTGGACAGACAGAAAGGATATGTATGTAAGCAGGACCTTCTATATTTGCAGCCTTTCTAACCTTCTGCACAAGGTCGATTGGATAACTCGGACATGCTGTTGCAACATATGGAATTTTATGTGCAGCTGCGATCTCGGGCATATTTTTCTTCCATGTAATCTGCCCAGGTTTTAACTTTCCAGCAGGCGATGTAGTGGTTGATGCCCCGAAGGGTGTAGAAGAAGATCGCTGGATACCAGTATTCATATATGCTTCATTATCAGTACACACATAGATAAAATCGTGACCCCTTTCGAGTGCCCCAGAAAGTGCCTGCAATCCAATATCAGCTGTTCCTCCATCTCCAGCCATGGCAAGGGTTACAATCTTCTTCCTTGGAATTCTCCCCTTTCTCATTAAAACCTTGAGTCCTGCCTCAATCCCTGAAGCAACAGCAGCCGTATTCTCAAAGGCGCAATGAAACCATGGAACCCTCCATGATGTAAATGGAAGGGGGGAAGAAACAATCTCCATACAGCCTGTTGCAGCTGCAATTATTACATTCCTTCCAAGGGCTTTACAGACCAATCTTACGGCCAAGGCCTCTGCACATCCCTGACATGAACGATGTCCGGGTGCAAAATACTCTTTTTGTGTCAATGTCCTAACTGCATAAACATTTAATTTTTCAATCATTCTCTCACCCCGTATAGTTCATAACCATCACGCTTTCCTTCCTCTATCTCTATCTCGGCCTTATCAACCATCTTGATAAAATCGGAAGGCGCTACATCTCTTCCAGAGATACCGGCGACAAAATTATAAACAATAGGCCTTCGATCCTCTCCATAAAGTGCTGACCTGACCTCTGAGGCTACAGGACCGCCAGGGCCTCCAACCGATACGCATCTATCGATTACAATCAAATTCTTTGCATGAAGGGTTGCCTTTCTAAGATCTTCAAAAGGAAAAGGCCTCCAGAGTCTAAGCCTTACAAGTCCAACTGACCTTCCTTCTTTTCTCATCATATCAACAGCCACTGAGGCTGTTTCCCCAATACTTCCCATTGTTAAAATCAATGTCTCAGCATCTTCAGACTTATATGTTTCCACAGGGTGGTAATATCTTCCCGTCATATCTCCAAAGGCCTTCCATACTTCGAGTATCTTTGGGAAGGAAGATCTGATTGCAACCTCTTGTGCCTTCTTTGTCTCTGCGAATATGCTTGGAAGTGCAAAAGCACCCATTGTAATTGGTCTATCAGGATGAAGTCTATAAAGTGGTTCATAAGGTGGAAGAAACTGGTCTATCTTCTCCTGCTCAATAAGCTCGATAGGTTCAATCACATGACTTAGGATAAATCCATCCATATTTATAACTACAGGAAAGAGAACCGATCTATCTTCTCCTAAACGGTAGGATATAAAAACATGATCGTAAACCTCCTGCCCGTTTTCTACAAAGAACTGAATCCAGCCACAATCCCTTATCATCATAGCATCACTGTGATCATTCCATATACTTAGAGGTGAAGAAAGTGTTCGGTTTGCAAGGATCATGAGGATTGGCAGTCTCAACCCGGATGCAATGTATGTAATCTCACTCATCAGTGCGAGACCTTGAGAGCTCGTACAGGTAAATGCCCTTGCACCTGCTGCTGATGCACCAACGCAAACGCTAAGTGCTGAATGTTCTGATTCCACACAGAAAAACTCTGCATCAAGTTCACCATTTGCTACAAGTTCTGAAAGATGCTCAACAATATGTGTTTGAGGTGTTATGGGATAGGCTGATATTACATCAACATTACATTGCTTAACCGCTTCGGCTGCAGCAATTGAAACCTCCATTCCAACCCTTTTTCCCATTCTCATCCCTCCTCTTTCTCTAAGACCATGGTGATTGCTCCCGTTGGACATTCCTTAGCACATATACCACAACCTTTACAGTAAAAGAGGTCCACAATAAAATAATCCTCTTCATCGAGATTGTATGCCATATCAGGACAGTAGATATAACAGAGCCCACAATGAATACATAGCTCTTTGTTTAAAACAGGTTTTAATGTCTTCCAATCTCCTGTCCTATACTGACTTGCATTTCCTGGTTCTAAAACGACATTTCCAACGGGTATTTCTTTCCAGGTCCATTCATATTCTGGTTTTGTCATTTTTAAACCCCTTCTGGATTATTGAATAAAAGTAGTCTCTTCGTAGGCACGTTCGAAGGCAGAGATATTTTTGTCTGCAATCCTTCCAAAACGTTTCTTAAAAGGCATAAAAAAGGACTCCTTTTTTATCAAGCCCGATACCTTAATTAAGGCACCAAGCATGGTCGTATTTGTAATGGGAACCCCAAGGACCTCTCTTGAAATCTTAACTGCATCCACAACACCTATCTTGTTTTTTATCTTCAGGATTTCACGAACCTTTTCAGGAGAATCCTTACTCGTTGTAACTACAATACCCTCTGGTTTTATGCCTGCCGCTACATCAACTATAGTTAACAAACTTGAATCAAGGACAACGACAATATCAGGTTCATAAATATTTGCCCTTATTTTAATTGGTTCATCACTTATTCGGCAGAATGCCAAAACAGGGGCACCCCTTCTCTCTGGACCAAAACTTGGGAATGCCTGGGCATATTTACCTTCTTCAATTGCAGCGAGGGCTAAGAGTTCTGCTGAGGTTACTGCGCCTTGCCCTCCTCTTCCGTGAAACCTAATCTCTATCATTTTAATCTCCTAAAGTTTATGATTCTTTATAAAATATTTATTACGTTTTTTCAAATTTTTTTTCCTTAAAAAATTCAAGAAGTTAGAAAAATGTTAACGTTAAACCTCTTTCCTTCCCTCAAGCGCCTTAGATAGTGTCATCCCATCTGAATATTCAATTTCACCTCCCATAGGTATACCATAGGCAATCCTTGACACCTTTATTCCAAGGGGTTTTATTAGATCTATCAGGTAAAGGGCAGTGGCACTTCCTTCTACGGTTGGATTATTTGCAAGGATCACCTCACTCCATTTTCCATTTCTCAAACGGTCCATAAGTTCCCTGATTTTAAGTTCTTCAGGACCAATACCTTCGAGTGGAGAGAGTCTGCCATGAAGTACATGATAAAGACCATGATATTCGCCTGTATTCTCAATTGCAATCAGATCATTAGGGCCTTCAACTACACAGAGCACCTCTTTATTACGTCTCTCGTCCCTGCATATATAACATGGATCTTCATCGGTTAGGTTAAAACAGATTGAACAGAGACGAATCTTCTCTTTCACATCAAGGATTGCCTTTGCAAGCGCCTCTGCCTCGGATGAATTACTCCTTAAGATATGGAATGCCAATCTCGTAGCGGTCTTTCTACCGATACCAGGAAGTTTTGAAAGTGCATCGATTAGTTGGTCAATAGATTTGGCATAGATAGCCATTTGTAAAGATTTTTCCTTTCTTTAATAGGATTAAATAAGATAGATGAAGAATAGAAAAATCAAGGGATTTTAAAATAATCCCGGAATACTAAAACCTCCTGTGATCCTCTTCATCTCTTCGGTTACCATCTCCTGCGTTTTTTTTATAGCCTCGTTTACAGCAGCCATGATCAGATCCTGTAGCATATCTATATCATCACGATTAACAACCTCTGGATCTATTCGAATAGATATAACCTGCTGACGTCCATTCATCACAACATTCACCATTCCGCCACCAGAGCTTGCCTCTACGGTCTTTTGTGCCATCTCTTCCTGAAGTTGTGATATCTTTGAATGAATCTGCTGTGCCTGTTTCAATATATTACCAAGACCTTTCGACATAGTTATTCTCCTGTTCTATTCTGGATTATCTTCCCATTAAAGGTACTAATGATCTCTTTTATTAAAGGGTTTTCTATCTTTTCCTCTTTTTGGGTTTCAAGGTTAAAATGGTTACTCATCTTAGCCTTTGCCTCAAAACGATTGTTTATTTTTTCTTTCGCTTCAAAAGGGGTAATGACGAGCTTTAAATCCTTTTTAAAAAACTCTTTACAAATAGATTCAAGTTGTTTCTTATTCTCCCTTTCCAAAATCCTATCGTAATGGAACGAATCCTTTTCAAAGCCAAGTTCAACCTTTTCATCATTAATCTTTATAAGAGAACCCAGGGCAAGAAAAGAACCAAGGATTGGATTTTTTGTTTTTGTGTATTCAACCAGACCTTTCCAGAGATCTTGATAATTCTCTTGAGGCAGAGATTCCTCCTCAACAGGAGATTTAAATCCTTCTTCTATTTCAGAAGAACTAATTTCAGGATTTTCATTAAGATATAAAGATTTCTCCTCCCTAAATTCATCACCCTTTACTCTTTCCGAGTCAGCTAATTTATTGGTGCTAATCTCCATCTCAATATTTTCAGGGACTAAAAGAGTCTTACTCAGAGAAGCATCATAATCGGAGATGTTAGCTTTAAAACCTATCTTTTCCATCTTCTCTAACTTCTTTATGATCTCATCTATTTGAACAATCTGTTTGATATTTGCCATCCTTATCAATGTCATCTCAAGCATAACCCTTGGAAATGTTGATTGAGCTATCTCTTCCTCTCCTTTTAAAAGTATACTAAAAAGATGATTAAGTTGCTCAATATCCAGATTTTCTGCCTGGTTCTTTAAAATTTCAAATTCATCTTCTGTTAACTCCAGAAGGGCTTCAGGATTTTTACTCACCTTCATAATAATCAAGTTTCTAATATATTTGAGAAGTTCTCTACAAAAATGCTGAAGATCGATTCCATATTGATAAACATGATCTACAATCCTAAGACATCTTGCTGCGTCTCTTTCTATTACTGCCTCTATTGTGTCATAGATAATTTGCCTATCAATTAGACCAAGGATATCAGCAATATCCTCATCCTTTATCTCTTTTCCGCTATATGAAATAACCTGATCAAGAATACTCTGTGCATCCCTCAAGCTTCCATCAGATTCTTGAGCAATAAAGAAAATTCCTCTCTCACTTATATTGATCTTTTCCTCATCAACAATACGTTTAAGGCTTTCGATAATCAACCTCAATGGGATCCTTCTAAAGTCATATCTTTGGCAGCGAGAAAGTATGGTTTCAGGAATTTTATGAGGCTCTGTAGTGGCAAATATGAAGATTATATGAGGAGGTGGTTCTTCCAGGGTCTTAAGCAGTGCATTGAAGGCCTCCCTTGTCAACATATGAACTTCATCAATTATGTAAATCTTGTAGCGACTCTTTGCAGGCGTGTAGCGGGCATTTTCTCTTAATTCCCTAATCTCATCTATGCCACGATTGGAGGCGCCATCGATTTCGATAACATCCAGCGATGTACCATGTGTAATCTCTTCACATGTTTTACATTGATTACATGGATTAATATCTGGCCCTCGCTCACAATTCAGTGCCTTTGCAAGTATCCGTGCAGTAGAGGTCTTTCCAACCCCTCTTGAACCTGTAAAAAGAAATGCATGTGAGACACGGTTTTGAGAGATTGCATTTTGGAGTGTTTTTGTGATATGTCTCTGTCCAACAACATCCTCAAAGACCTGTGGTCTCCATTTCCTTGCTAAAACCAAATATGACATATCTCTCTAACCTAAGATTGAAATCTATTTTGCATAAAAAATAATTTGTTGATAGTCAGGCTCCCCTGCGGCACACAAAGGAGATTACTACCGTTGCTTCCTTCCGGACCTGGCGGGGTTTGTAATTCTTTGTTGCGCAGGACCCGACTATCAACAAGACCTTTTCAAGCTCTATATAAATCCATCAGATTATGGCGGAGAGAGAGGGATTCGAACCCTCGGTTCCGATTTTAGTCGGAACACACGATTTCCAGTCGTGCCCCTTCGGCCAACTCGGGCATCTCTCCATTTATAACCGCTCAGCTAATATCGCTCGTTACTATACTCTTCTTATAATTGGCGGAGAGGGTGGGATTCGAACCCACGTCTCCTTTGGGGAGAACCGCTTTTCGAGAGCGGCGCCTTAAACCAGCTCGGCAACCTCTCCATTATTTATTTCTAACTCCTATCTGTGGGTTCTCATCCCACCTACTCTGGCACGTTTAGTGCCAGAGAGTGGGATGTGCTCGCTCGCTAACGCTCACTCCGCCTCCCTCTGGTCGCCGAACCCACGTCTCCTTTGGGGAGAACCGCTTTTCGAGAGCGGCGCCTTAAACCAGCTCGGCAACCTCTCCCCTTCTCTCCATCCTCCTCCTTCTGAAAAAAGACCTTAAGATTTCCAAACACTCCTCTTCAAGTACTCCTTTTTCAACCTCTATTTTGTGGTTAAAATTATTACCATCAAGCAATCTCAATCTTGACTCCACAGCACCTGTCTTCGGCTCCAGTGCCCCGAAAACCAGCCTTGAAATCCTTCCATTTACCATTGCTGAAACACACATTGCACAAGGCTCAGCAGTTACATATATAACAGTATTTCCTAATCTATAATTTTTCAAAATTCTTCCCGCCTCTCTTATTACCAATATCTCAGCATGTGCAGTTGGATCATTAAGTTCTATACAACGGTTGTGTGCTTTTGTAATAATCTCTCCGTCTCTTACTATAACAGCACCTATCGGGACCTCACCATCCTTTTCAGCTATCTCTGCCTCTTTTAATGCCTCTCTCATAAATCTTTTATCGATCTCGATGTTCCTTTCAAACATTTTAAGCCTTCGATATTTTTATCCCACATTAACAACCCATTGTCAATATTTGTACTAGAGACTTCCGAAAAAGTCTTTGAAAGACCGGGGAGGTAGGGTTCAAAACCCTTCGAATGCGGGCTTTTAATGTTTAAATTTCTAAAAATCGCTTTAGAAAAAACCCCTGCTGAATTAACTTAGGATGTCGTCCACAATAAAGCTTTTCTTCTCCTATCTATTAATCCATTCTAAATACTTTTTCAGAGGTCTTACACTTCTCTGTATTATTAAAATCATTTTTTCAATGCTTCGTAAAATGATGCCTTGATAAGTTCTCTTGAGGGCATCGACGATGTCCCATAACTTCTTCAAGTAATACCAAATTGCTCGATGTTTCTTGCCTCAGGCTCTATATCCAAGCCATTAATTTGGACAGTTGGACTTCCAATATGGTGATGCTCTTTAGCCTCTTCAGGTGTCTTAACAATCGTGTGTATTAATTCAATATCCAATCCCATCTCCTTGGCAATCTCTTTTAATAATGAAATGGTAAGGGGTGTTGCTTTACAATTCTCTAAAGAAACTACCTTAACTTGAATTACTTTACTCATAATAAAATTATTATACAGTGAAAAATTTTATTCAAGATAAGTTTTTAAAGTTTTTAAAATAATATATAAGGAAATTATATATGTTTGGATAGTTTCTGCCAGTAGCATTGACTTTGATTAACTTAGGAAATATAATTAATTTAATTTTTTTGAAAGGAAATCCTCAATGATTACTATAAAAATTATGCCATGTTTGGATATGAAAGATGGTCGAGTGGTAAAGGGCATCCATTTTGTGAATATCAAAGATGCGGGCGACCCTATTGAAAATGCTAAATTTTATGAAAAGGAAGGCGCTGATGAACTTGCAATGCTTGACATCTCTGCTACAGTAGAAAACCGTAAGACCAGACTTGAATGGGTTAAAAATGTTTCTTCAGTTATTAACATACCACTGACCGTTGGTGGTGGTATATCTACACTTGAAGATATTGAGTTAGTTCTGAATGCTGGTGCAGATAGAATTTCTATGAATAGTGCTGCAGTTAAAAATCCTGACTTAATAAGACAGGCCTCCAAAAAATTTGGCAAAGACCGAATAACTATTGCTATTGACGCACGAAGAAATAGGTCAATGCCATCTGGTTTTGAACTGGTCGTCGCAGGTGGTACAATGCCTGTTGGAAAAGATGCTGTTAGCTGGGCTAAACAGTGTGAGGATATGGGTGCAGGAATCATTCTTCCTACGAGTATAGATGGAGATGGAACTCAAGCGGGTTACGATCTCGAATTTATAAAAGCAATTTCAGAAGTAGTGAGTATACCTGTGGTTGCCTCAGGTGGAGCAGGAAAACTTGAGCATTTCTACGAGGCGGTTGTGAAAGGCGGGGCTCAAATTCTACTTGCTGCTTCAGTCTTTCATTATCGCATCCTCAGCATTAAACAGGTTAAGGAATATTTAAAGGAAAAGGGGTTACGGGTAAATCTTTGAGTTAGATCGTAATCTGACAAAGTCGTTTTGAGGATCCCGCACTTGATGCGGGAGACGAGTAAGCTCATAGATTACTCGCTTAGCTTAGAATGAAAATTTTGGAGAGATTGCTTCGGCTTCGTCTCGTAATGACAATCTATACAAGATCACTCAATCTATAAAAGGTATCTCCTCGAAGGCTTTTTCACACCACCTCCCCAATCTGAAAAGATTTTAAATAGTTTTTCAGAAGACTCCAAAAAAATCATTGACATTAGAGAGTAAAAAAAAATATTATTTAATTAGGAAATAATATTTCCAATAACACTTAGGAGGGATTTATGAAACTATATAAATGGATCATGATTCTTTTTATTTCAATGTTTCTAATATCTATTTTACCAAATTTTGGATTTAGTACAGATCAGGATAGAAAGGTCCTTAATGAACTTCTAAATGAGCTGGAACAAAAGGTTAAAGAGGCTGATAAACGAATGATAGCCCACCCGAAATTTATTGAAGAGCTTCTGTCTTTGGTCAAACAATACCGTTCAAAATTACGTTCAGTATTTATTTATGATGATTTTTCTGATGGCGAATTAAGGTATAATCCAACTTGGATAATCGAATCTGGTGTATTTAAAGTAACATCTTCTCGAAGGCTCCTTAGCGAGGTTTATGTAGAGAGGTATCCATCCGAAACTCCAGCACAAACACCTGAGCGAGAAAGTCCTATCGGTGGTTTTTTGAGGGAGATACTCAAGGCCCCTTCCGAGGAGAAAAAGCCAGTTGATAAACCTTCGGTAGTTAAAGAAGCACGGATTTATACACTCGCAAAAATAGAACCAGACTTTGAAGTAGACATTACAATGGTTTCGGGGTCATCTTGGGGATCAATGGAGGTTATTCTTATTGGTGGAAACCCTCCTGTGCCCTTATATAGATTAGTTTATCAAGCCTCTCCTTCTGCAAGTCGTCCAATAGAGATATACCGTGAATGGGATGGAAGAAGCTTCCTTATTGAAACTGCCTCTCAGTATCCATTTCTTGATGATGGGATGCCACATCGATTACAGTGGATTAGAGATGCCCAGGGAAGAATGCGTTTAATCGTAGACGGTAAGGAGATACTCACCACTTATGAAATTTTTTACAGAACCAATTTTTCGGGATTGTCTCTTGTAAATAAAGGAGGGATATATGAGTGGGGTCCAATCGGGGTTTACAAAGCTCAAGAAGTAAAAAGCCCCTAATTTTTAAAAAGATTAAATAATATTTTTTAGTATGCCTCAAAACAAAGGTAATAAAATGAAGGTTTTTAATATTAAATACATAAAAAAATGTCTAATTGGACTGGCAATATTCTTTGCAATTTTTACCATATTTGGCTTTTTTGTATTTCCTCCTATTCTTAAATCAATATTGATTAAAAAAATTTCTGAAAAAATCCACCGTGAGGTAACAATCGATAAGATCAAAGTTAATCCCTATTTACTCTCGGCAACAGTAAGAGGATTTAAGGTGAAAGAGCGTAAAGGCTCTGGTGTCTTTTTATCCTTTGATGAACTCTATCTCAATCTCCAAAGCCTTTCAGCAATTAAGCGAGCGATTATTGTTAAAGAAATCAAATTAATCAACCCATTTATAAAAATCGATAGATACAAAGACCTCTCCTATAATTTCTCTGATCTAATACCAAAGAAAGAATCTAAAAAAGAAGAAAAGGCGAAACCATTAAGATTTTCTTTAAATAATATACAGATTATAAATGGTAACATCGACTTCTGGGATGAACCGAAAGGGAAAAAGCATACAGTAAGGGAACTGAATATAGCCGTTCCTTTTTTATCAAACTTACCTTATTATATCGAAATATTTGTCCAACCAAAATTTTCGGCGAAAATCAATGATACCTTTTATTCAATTTCCGGCAAGACAAAACCATTCTCTGAATCTTTTGAAACAACTGTGGATTTAACCATTAAGGATTTAGATTTACCAAACTACCTTACCTATCTGCCTCTTAAATTGAATTTTATTTTAGTCTCTACCTATCTTGATGTAAAAACAAACCTATCATTTATTCAGCATAAAAATAAAGTACCATCATTGATAGTTTCAGGTAGCATTTCAATAAAGAATGTTGTTATGAATGATATAAAGGGAAAACCTATTTTAAGGATACCCCTCATTGAAGTTGGAATTGCTCCAACAGAACCTCTGAGAAGATTCTTTCATCTATCAAAACTATCAATACAATCGCCAGAAATTGATATACAGAGAGATTCCAAGGGTGTTCTAAATATTGAATCTGTTTTATCTAAAAAGATAGAGGCAAAGACTCCGTCTCCTAATGAAAAAAAGGGAGGGCAGGCTTATTTATCAATAAATATTGATGATTTTGAACTGAATGAAGGGAAGCTTTCTTTTTCAGATCAATCAAGGCCAAAACCATTTAGAACAAAAATTGATTCAATTGAATTAAAGATAAATAATTTTAGTAATGAACTGAATAAAAAACCAAGTTATCTTTTTTCATTTAAAACAGAGAGAAATGAGGTAATAAGACTTGCTGGGAATTTTTCTATAAATCCAATTTGGGTTAAGGGGCTATTAGAAGCAAAATCGTTATACATAAAAAAATATTCACCTTACTATATGGAGAATATCCTCTTTGATATAGATGACGGGAAGCTTGACCTTTTAACTAATTATCAATATGAGAAAGATAAAGATGAACCGAAAATACTTCTTTCAGGAATTTCTGCTACCCTGAGTTCATTGAGATTAAGAAAAAAAGGCGAAGATAATGATTTTTTTAAAGCCCCCGTTATTTCGCTGAAAGATACTCAATTGGATTTTACACAAAAAGAGATCAAGATAGGAAGTTTTTTTACTGAGAAAGGAATACTTATTCTTAATCGCCTTAAAAATGGGGATTTCGATTTAGTGAAACTTTTTCCTTCTCCTGCCAAAAAAGAATTTGGGAAAAACCACTCTATTAAAGGTAGAGAAAAATCTTGGAGCATTACAATTGAGAAATTTTTATTAGATAAATATAACGTAAAAATGACCGACTTTAGTACCCCTGTCCCAAACATACTTCTTGGAGAAAATATCAGATTTAGTGGCGAAAACCTGACAACTATGAAAAATGTTAAGGGTAGGTTTTATCTCTCTTTATTGCTGGATAAGAAAGGCTATATCTCAACAAAAGGTACTATAGGTATAGATCCTATAAATATAGAAGGGTCGCTCGATATAAGAAATATCGCTCTGAAGAATTATTTGATCTACATACATGAAAGAGTCCTTTTTGATATTGAAGAAGGTGAGGCCGTTATTTTAGCGAATTATATCTTCAAGAAAACAGACAAAGAACAGGAACTTAAAATTTCAAAGGGGTCTATCTCTTTATCAAATCTTATGTTGAAAAAAAGGTACGAGGAGAAAAGTTTTGTATTTCTCCCAATATCTTTAATAAATAATTTAAACCTAAATTTAACAGCTCAAGAACTTTCTATTGGAGAAATATCTACTCAAATGGGCTCCCTCCTTGTCAGACGATATAAAGATGGGAAATTAAATCTTCAGACATTACTTGTGGAATCGCAAAAACCCGTAGAAATATCACATCAGGAGGCTGAAAAAGTTTCTGAAGTTAGACCTGATAAAAAATGGTTAGTCAATGTCGGAAAGATTGTCCTTGAAAGATACAAAGTTAAATTTGTGGATGAAATGACTTCAGAACCTGTTGACGTCACAGCAGAGGATATAAATTTAATAGCCGAAAACGTTTCAAATAAAGAAAATAGTAAAGGGAAACTTTCTTTGTCTCTCCTTTTAAATAATAAAGGAAGGATTAGTACTTCAGGGACAATCGCTCTAAATCCTGTTGATGCCAATTTAAATATGGAGATAAAGGATTTAGAAATACGGCCATTTCAGGCATACTTCACAGATAAGGTAAAGATTACGGTAACAGAAGGTTCAATCTCAACAGCTGGTAATCTTTCTATAAAAATTTCTGAGGAAAGGGATATCAAATTTAATTATAAAGGAGAAGCTACTTTATCGAGATTTGCTTCAATTGATAAAATTAATGGGGATGATTTTTTAAAATGGAGTTCTCTATCATTCAATGATTTAAATATAGGGTATAGTCCAATTTTGGTTGATATAAAAGGTATCTCATTGACCGATTTCTATGCCCGTATAATAATAAACCCTGATGGTAAACTAAATATTCAAGATATCTTAAAAAAGGAAGTCCCAAAAGAGGACAAAAAGCAGAAGGAAGAGGGTGTAGCATCTTCAAAAGATAAAAAAATAGAAAGAAATATTAAAATAGATACAATTACACTTCAAGGCGGAACGATAGAATTTACTGACCGCTCTATTAAGCCAGAATATTCATCAAAATTGGTTGAGATATTGGGAAGGGTATCAGGATTATCCTCTGAAGAGACTGTATTTGGAGATTTGGATTTGCGTGCAAAACTGGATAATTATGCACCTCTTGAGATTACGGGCAAGCTAAATCTCTTAAGAGAAGACCTTTATGTGGACCTTAAGGTAAGGTTCAAAGATATGGATCTAAGTCCAATGACCCCATACTCAGGGAAATATGTTGGATATACTATTGAGAAGGGAAAACTTTCTTTTGATTTAGAATATCAAATAGATAAAAGAAGGCTTAATGCAAAAAATTATATCTTCTTAGACCAATTTAATTTTGGAGAAAAGGTGGAGAGCCCACATGCAACAAAATTACCTGTTAAACTTGCAATAGCTCTCCTCAAGGATAGAAATGGAGAGATAAAACTTGATATCCCTGTGAGAGGGAGTCTTGATGACCCTAAGTTCAGCATAGGAAGGATTATTCTACAGATTATTATTAATCTGATTACAAAGGCCGTAACTTCACCTTTTGCCCTTATCGGTGCTATATTTGGAGGTGGAGAGGAGTTAAGCTATCTGGAGTTTGATTACGGAAGTAATTTACTTACGGAGAATAACTCGAAAAAGATTGAAACATTAACCAAAGTTCTTTATGAGAGACCTTCACTCAAGATAGATATAGCAGGATATGTTGATTTGGAAAGGGATAGGGATGGATTGAAACAGTACTTTTTTCAAAGGAAATTAAAATTCCAAAAACTGAAAGAGATGATTAAGAAAGGGCAGCCTGCTATCGCAGTGGATGATGTTAAGATTGAACCAACGGAATATGAAAAATACTTAACAATGGCTTATAAGGAGGAAAAGTTTCCAAAACCGAGAAACATTTTGGGTATCCCTAAAAAACTTCCCGCCCCAGAAATGGAAAAACTGATTCTTACCCATATCGAAATAAAGGAAAGCGATCTCAGGAATCTTGCTATACAAAGGGCAACTAAAGTAAAGGATGCCATATTGAAATCGGGAAAGATAGAGCCAGAAAGGATATTTATTATTGAGTCAAGGTCGCTTGAACCAGAAAAGAAGGAAAATCTAAAAAATAGTCGAGTAGAACTTAAAATCAAATAAAAGTTTAAGAAAGGAGTACAGATATGTTGAAGGATTTTAAGGAATTTGCAATTAGAGGAAATGTGATTGATATGGCTGTTGGTATAATAATTGGTGCTTCATTTGGTGGTATTGTAAATTCATTAGTTTCAGATATGATAATGCCCCCCATTGGTCTCCTCTTAGGGAATATTGATTTCTCAAATTTCTTTCTTGTCCTTAAAGAAGGTAAAGTTGCTGGACCATATGCATCAGTTGCAGCTGCAAAGGCAGCAGGTGCTGTTACAATCAATTATGGGTTGTTCATAAATACAATCGTAAGCTTTGTCATTATTGCCTTTTCAGTATTTCTTCTTGTCAGGGGAGTTAATAAATTGAAACGCCAAGCAGAGGCAAAACCTGCCGAAGCAAAAACTAAGGAGTGCAATTACTGCTATTCTACAATTCCAATTAAGGCAATTAGATGCCCATATTGTACTTCGGAACTCAAAACAAGTTAGAGAAATCTTTTTTTAAAAGATAACCACCATGATCCCGAAACTAATCCATTTTATCAACACTGGAATCTGGGAGATTCGATTAAAAGAACTCTCTTCGTTAGAATATTTTTTTATTAAATATTTAAGAATTTTCCTATTAGCATCAAATGGATTTCTGAAAAATCACTCTCAAAGGGTTGCTTCTACTTTGACTTATTATTCGCTTCTCAATATTGTACCAATTGTTGCAGTTGCCTTTGGTGTAGCTAAAGGTTTTGGTCTTGAAAAGGTTATTTTAAAGCAGATTACTCAAATTGCAGAAAGAGCTAACTGGCAGGCCGATATGACAAATCATATTATTTCTTTTGCTCATCGAGTACTTGATAGTACTAAGGGTGGAGTAATTGCTGGTATAGGTGTTGTAATACTCTTTTGGACAGTCATTTCCATCTTGGGCAAGATAGAGACTGCTTTTAATGATATCTGGGAGGTAAGAAAGGCAAGGACATTTGTAAGAAAATTTAGTGACTATATTTCTTTGATTGTCTTTGCTCCAATTCTTATTGTAATTTCAAGCAGTGCCACCATTTTAATAACTGGCCAGTTAAAAATAATAATGCAGAAAATTGCTTTATTGGGAGTTTTCAGCTCCCTGATAATATTTCTTTTAAACATACTACCATATATATCCATTTGGATTCTTTTGATAATGTTTTATATCATTTTACCTAATACTAAAATCCCAATTCGTTCAGCAATCTTTGGGGGTATTGTAGCTGGTACAATTGCTCAGATTGTTCAGTGGTTATATTTTAAGTTTCAGATAGGTGTGGCAAAATATGGTGCAATCTATGGTAGTTTTGCTGCATTGCCACTTCTTTTAGTATGGCTACAGATTAGCTGGATGATTATCCTTTTTGGAGCAGAGGTTGCACATGCACATGAACATTATGAAACATTTGGATTTCATCCAGACTATTCTCGCCTCAGTATATATTCAAAAAAACTTCTTATGCTCAGAATATTTCATCTTCTCACAAAAAGATTCTCTCAGGGAGAGATGCCATTAAATGTCCATCAGATTGCCAATACATTGGAAATCCCAGTTCGTCTTGTAAAGAATATTCTTTATGAATTGATAGATATAGGACTGGTTGCAGAAACTACAAGGGGATCAAAGAGTGAACCAGCATTTCAACCAGGTAAAACAATCGAAAACATTACTATAAAGTCTTTAATCGATGAATATGAAAAGTATGGAATCTCAAAGGTCCCTCCTTATCAAAACGAAGAGACAGATAAGATTTCTATGCTTCTAAATGATATCTCTGAAACAATTGAGAAACACTCGAATAATATTAAGTTAAAAGATATATAAGAGGGATTTATTTTGCTTACCTCAAAATTCCTTGCCCTGGCATAAATCTTCATATTAATGAATGGGCTTTCCTTATTTTTGAAAAAAGTGTATATTACTATCCACAAACAAGCTAAGGATAGAGGTAACCTTCTGTTGAAGTGTTTTTTAATCGGTAAATAATTCTTTTTGAGGGTTAAGGATATGACAAAACGCAAAGTAGGTGTTATTGTTTCAGGCTTTTTTACACTTTTCATTGCTTTTTCCATAAGATACTCTTATGGGTTAATATTACCATATATGCTTTCTTCGCTGGCAATCTCCAAAACTGAAGCTGGTGTCATTTTTTCTTCTTATTTCATTACAGCAACACTCCTTGCGCCAGTTTTTGGAATGCTTGGAGACAGATTTGACACAAGATTGATCCTCACAATATTTGTAGCTATTTTGGGCCTTGGCTCCTATCTTATGTCATTCTCTTCTTCAGTAATTCAGGCATGCATCTTCTTTGCACTTGTAGGGGTAGGACACTCTGCTTGCTGGGCCCCTGTTGTAACAGTAGTCATGCGATGGGTTAGTCAAAGAAGGAGGGGAATGATTATCTCGATTGTCGATCTTGGAAGCACTGCAGGGATAGCAGTCTGGAGCATCATAATACCAATAATAATACAAAGTTTCAACTGGAGAACTGTATGGATTAATCTTGGTCTAACAGCATTTGCTGTTTCGGCAATGAATTTCTTTTTTGTAAGAAGCCATCCCCCAAGTCAGCCCGATATAAAAGAATTTAAAAATGGGCAAAACATAAAGATTCCCATCAAAGAAGCATATAAAAATATATTTCGTGATTCAAAATTTTATTTAATTGGTCTTTCTTATCTACTAATCAGCTTCTCAATACTTATTCCTTTTACATTTTTAGCGACATATGCAACACAGGAATTGATGATACCCTATGCCAACTCAGCCAGTTTGCTGGTGGTGATTGCTATAAGTGGTGCAATAGGTAAATTAGTTTTAGGATATGTCTCAGATAAAGCTGGAAGAATAAAAATCATGATGCTTTGCGGGCTGCTTGTAGCTTCTGGAACTGTGGGTATGGCATTTAGTGGAAAATTATCCATGCTTTTTATTTTTTCAATCTTATTTGGTGTGGGCTATGGGACAATTTGGCCTGTTTACGCTGCCTCTGCAAGGGATCTTTTCCACAAGGATTATTCTGGAACTGTTATAGGGCTCTGGACACTGTATCATGGTCTTGGTTCAATAATCTCCCCTTCTCTTAGCGGTTTGATTATAGATGTGACTAAAACCTATTTCTGGGCCTTTATCTTGGCTATGTTATGCTCTTTAGCTTCATTTTTACTACTTTTTCCGATAAAAAAAGGGATTAGTAATTGAAGCGCTTAATTATATCAGTCTTTATAACTTTAATAATCATTATATTATTTTTTACACAGATCTCTTTAAAAGATATATACATTCTGCTAAAAAGGATAGACCCTTTATGGGCGGTCTTAGGATCTGGGTTTTATATCATTTCTACTTTTTTCAGGGCACTAAGGTTTAAATGGCTTATCTACACAAGAGAAATTCCAATCAGCGAGCTTTTTAAGATTTCGGTGCTTTACAATCTCTCAATTATGATTCTCCCTTCAAAACTCGGGGAACTCTCTTTTCCATACCTTTTAAATAAGATTAGCGGAAGAAGCATTACAGAAGGCCTGGCCTCTTTGATTGCCTCAAGAATATATGACTTCTTTATCCTCCTTGTAATCTTACTCATTACCTCGACTTATCTCCAAGCCCATCTTCAAACATCATCTTTTTATAACCTTGTCCTTATAATAACCTCCATCCTCATAATACTTATGCTTTTTGTCTACATGGATAAGATTCTTCAGGGAGTTTTGACTCTCTTAAAAATCTTATCTCAAAAAGGAACCCTTAGAAATTTGAGCCCCTGGCAATGTATTCAGAAAAAGATAAACCAATTTGCTGAAGACTTCTATGCCATTAAAGCAAGAAAAACAACACTACAGGTTTCAAGTTCAAGTATTATTTCATGGATTATGATCTTTTTGACTTTTTACTCATTCTTAAGGGGATTAGAGATTAAACTCCCTCTCCTAAATGTTATCTTTTCTTCATCACTTGCTATAATTACAAGTGCCATTCCCCTGGGGGCTATCGGTAATTGGGGGATGTTAGAACTTGGATGGGCAGCTGGATTTTTGATAGCTGGATTATCCAGGCAAGACGCAATAGCATCAGGTTTTGCAGTTCATACACTGATATTTATCATTTGCCTTATTATGGCAATTATATTCTGGTTTATTTTAAAACGATAATGCCCTTCTCTCCTCTAATTCAGATATAAGGAAAAGAAGGGCAAAAAAAGAAAAACCCTTTAAATCTTCTGGCTAATGCCTCTCTTAGAAGCCTTTAAGGGGTTTATCTTAATCGGCTCTTCTTTGACCTCTCTTTTAATATGGCTGGCAAAATTGCAAGGCCCCTTAGCCCATTTCAAAGCAGGCTCACAATAGGTCTTGCAATAAAGCCCTGTTGGGTACTCAACAACCCTATCGCACCCCTTGCAAGACTCCACGATGGGATAACATCTCCCACCGTTGTAGGAACAGCCGTTCTTCTTCATAAAGATGCATTCTGTTCCTGGCTTGATAGTTTGACAAACCATGGCAATCAACCCCCTTTCCTTTTAAGTTTTTTATTCTATTGAAAATAATAGCATTTTATTTTTAAATTAAAGATAAAAAAAAAGTTACCGAATTGGTAACTTAATTTAAGTTAACATATTAATTTTTTTTTGTCAATATGAGATCAAAAAAGTTAATCATCTCTATTTTTTCTATCCTTTTTCTCTATACGAATCTATTTAACTTAAATCTATTTGCTTCAAATTTAATCCCCAACGTCTCAAAAGAAATGGAAGACCCTCTTTTTTGGATTAAAAAATTAAAAAGCCCTGACCGTATTTTATTAACTGAAAACCAGATACAAAAAATGAATCAAGAGAATTTAAAAAGACAAGATCTTTATCTTTGTGATGTGTTATCACTCAAGGATGAATGGACTAAAGAAGAGATACTAAGCCTGTTCGAGGAGGATTTGAAAGGTTTTGGAAAAACAGAAGAAGTGAGATATGGAAGAAATGGAAAGATATTAAATGGTCTCTTCTGGGAAAAATTAATAAATAATATGAATCGGGATGTACTCAGGGATAAAAATCAGATCTCTTTTGGATTTATAACTGCACGAACAGATATCAGGGTCTTTCCTACTTATGAAATCTCTGTTTCAAATCCAGACCTCTATGACTTTGATAGATTCCAACACTCATCAATTTCTCCGGGTTCGCCCATTGCAATATATCACTTTAGCCGAGACCATCAATGGGCATACGTCCAGACTGGTTTTATCCGTGGCTGGGTAAGAAGGAAAGATATAGCAATTGCAAAAAGTAAAGATTATGTAAAGAATTATGTTGAAGAAAAAAATCGATTACTCATAACCGGAGATAATATTGAGGTCTTTGAAGATCCATCTTTTAAAAGAAAGGCCTTTGAGGCAAATATGGGTTGCCTTTTCCCAATCATTAAGGCCCCTGAAGGATCTGATAGTAAATATATTATCAAGATACCATTTAATAAACCCGATGGAGGCCTTGGCTTTAAAAAGGCTTATGTTATTGCAAATAAAAATGTGCATCAAGGGTTTCTGCCTTACACCCAAGAGAATATTGCTTTTCAGGCATTTAAATTACTGAACAAAAAATATAGCTGGGGTGATAAAGGTGGAGGAATAGATTGTTCAAGGTTTATTATGGATGTATTTTCAAGTTTTGGAATCATAATGCCACGAAACTCAAGATTTCAAGCCCAGGTTGGAAAGCCTATTAGCGAATTTGACAAAGATGATATAGAGAAAAAGAGGATGATTCTTGAGAGTGCTCCACCGCTTGCAACTATTCTAAGGCTTCCTGGCCATATAATGTTATACCTCGGAAAAGATAATGAGAAATATTATGTTATTCACAGCATTTGGGGGGTACAGAGAACGGATAAATCAGGTTCTACATTTATTTACAAGATTGGTAAAGTCGCAATAACAGATCTTAGTCTTGGAGGATCTGGTCCAGACGGTTCTCTTCTTCATAGAATAACTGATATAAGATTAATTGGAGAAATATAAAAATTGAAATCGAGATTGCATTGACAATTTAATAAAAAGATATAAAATTTTAATTTCTGACAAAGGAGTTTTGCTTGATTGCATTGGTAACAGGTGGGACAGGATTTATTGGAAGTCATTTAGTCGAGAATCTTATAAAAAGGGGCTACAAGGTTCGTTGCCTTATTAGGGAAAGGAGTAATCTCAGATGGTTAGATGGACTTCCAATAGATATTGCTTATGGTGACTGTACTGATGAATCCTCCCTAACAAAGGCAGTAAAGTCAGTTGATATGGTCTTTCATATTGCAGGTGTTACAAAGAGTATCGATGAAGAGACTTATTTTAAAGTAAATGCAATTGGTACTAAAAACCTTCTAATGGCATGTATAAAAAATAATCCAGGCCTAAAAAGATTTGTCTATCTCTCGAGCCAGGCAGCCTCTGGCCCCTGTAATAATGGAGAAAAAAAGTGTGAAGAGGACCCTTGTGAACCCGTCTCTCCATATGGTAAAAGTAAAAGAATGGGAGAAGAATTTGCCCTTGCCCTAAGTAAAGAGCTTCCAGTTGTTATTCTTAGGCCCTGTGCAGTTTATGGACCAAGGGAAAAGGATATATATTCTTTTTTTAAATGCATATCAAAAGGAATAAAACCAATTTTTTGGGGTGGAAAGCAACTTTTAAGCCTCTGTTATATCCAAGACATCATAGATGGCATTATTCTTGCTTCTGAATCTCCATTAAATAGCGGTGAGATATTCTTCCTTTCAGATGGTGAAGATTATCAATTAAAACAGATTGGTGATATCTTTTCAGAGGCAATTGGTGTAAATGCATTGGAGATTCCCATTCCGAAATCTTTTCTCTGGGGAGTTGCTTATATATCAGAATATTATTCTAAAATCTCAAAAAAACCTCCCATTCTTAATAGAGGTAAATTAAATGAGATTACCAAACCAAATTGGTTATGTGATATTACGAAAGCAAAAACAATGCTTGGCTATAACCCAAAGATCAAATTACCCGAAGGTGTAAAATTAACCTTTGAATGGTATAAAAAGGAAAAATGGTTATAAGAGAAGGAGATATAAATGGACGTATTTGAAAAATGTTCAAAAATATATGAACAAACACAGGAATTAAGAGACAGCGGTCATTATTTCTTCTTTAGGAGACTTGAATCACCACAGGACTCTGAAGTTATGGTTAATGGTAAAAGGGTAATTATGATTGGTTCAAACAATTATCTTGGTTTAACCAATCATCCAAGGGTAAAAGAGGCAGCTATAAAGGCAATCGAGAGATATGGAAGTGGTTGTGCTGGCTCAAGGTTTCTTAATGGGAACCTTGAGATCCATGAAGAGTTAGAGGCTAAACTTGCAAAATTTTTCCGAAAAGAAGCTGCCCTTGTCTTTGCAACAGGTTATCAAACAAATCTCGGGACCATCTCTGCGCTGATTGGCAGAAATGATGTAGCCATTATTGATAAGTATGATCATGCAAGTATTATCGATGGATGTCGCCTCTCCTTCGGTCAGGTCAAAAAGTTTAAACATAATGATATGAAAGATCTTGAAAGGGTTCTTGAAGGTTTAAAAGGAAAAGGTAAGTTAATCATTGTAGATGGCATATTTAGTATGGAAGGAGATATAGCTGACCTTCCCTCTATTGTAAAACTGGCCGAGGCCTATGAGGCAAGGATTATGGTAGACGATGCCCATGCAATTGGTGTCCTTGGAGATGGAGGAAGAGGAACTGCAGAGCACTTCGGGCTTGAAGATAAGGTTGACCTTATAATGGGAACATATAGTAAATCCCTTGCAGCTATTGGAGGATTTGTTGCAGGCTCAAAGGAGGTAATAAATTTTATCAAGCATATGGGCCGTTCTATGATCTTTAGTGCAAGTCTTCCTCCTGCCTTGGTAGCCTCTGTAAGTACAGCCCTTGACATAATCGAGGAACAACCTGAATTGAGAATTCAGCTATGGAAAAATACACATAAGATGCTAAAAGGTTATAAGAGCCTTGGCTTCGATACAGGGGTAAGTGAAACTCCTATTATTCCTATAATTATTAAAGACAATATGAAAGTGTATCAGATGTGTAAGCTTCTTTTTGAAAATGGAGTCTTTGTAAATGCTGTTGTTAGCCCTGCTGTTCCCCCTGGAAGAGAACTATTAAGAACAAGTTATATGGCCACCCATACAGAGGAGCAACTGGATCATGTGCTTTCAGCATTTGAGAAGGTAGGAAAACAGTTGGGATTGATCTGAAGGAAAGGATGGGTAGATAGAGGCAACGTGATTATAAAAGAGGTAAAAGATAAAAAGGAACTATTAGATTTTATTAAACTACCATGGAAGATATACAAAGATTGTGACCGATGGGTACCACCATTAATTAAAGACCAGCTTAAAAAATTTAGCCCTCAAAACCCATTTTTATCCCATTCTGATTTGATATTACTTTTAGCACAAAGAGGAGGCGAGGTTGTAGGTAGGATTGCAGGTATTATCGATCATCATTATATTCGTTTCCATAATGAAAGGCTTGGTTTCTTCGGATTTTTTGAATCCATATATGATTCTGAAGTCTCTAAGGTACTACTGACAAACGTCAAAGAATGGCTTAAAGATCATGGAATGCAAAGAATGGCAGGACCAATGAATCCTTCAACTAATGATGAATGTGGTTTACTAATCGATGGCTTTGAATTATATCCCTGTTTAATGATGCCTTATAATCCTCCATACTACCCTCAATTGATTGAAGAATTTGGGTTAAGAAAGGCAATGGACCTCTATGCGTATTGGCTGGATAGGGAGACATTCCTTTCAGATCGTCTCTTCCGATTTGAGGAAAAGATTAAAAGAAAAGAACCAAGGCTATGGGTACGTAGTCTTAATCTTAAGGATTTTAAAAATGAATTAAATATCATAAAAGACATATATAATGACGCTTGGACCAATAATTGGGGTTTTGTTCCGATGACAGATGAGGAGATTGACCACCTGGCAAAAGACCTTAAGCCAATCTCTGTCCCAGAATTGGTTCTTTTCGCATATATGGAAGATAAACCTGTTGGATTTTCAGTTTCACTTCCAGATTATAACGAAGTACTTAAACACCTTAATGGTAGGATTGGGATCACTGGGTTTTTCAAATATCTTTACTACTCAAGAATGATCAAGACCCTTCGGGTTATGCTCTTAGGGGTAAGAAATGATTTTCAGAAGAGGGGGGTTGAGGCATTACTTTATATTGAAACCTTTAAAAGGGGAATCGAAAAAGGCTATAAGCATGCAGAATGCTCCTGGATATTGGAGAACAATATTCTTATGCAACGTGGAATTGAGGCAATGGGAGGGAGACGCTATAAAACTTATAGAATATATGAGAGTGAAATTTAAAACCCTTTTTGCCATTTTTTATATATGTAGTTTGATACTAAGATGGAGGTAATTGCAAAAATAACTCCGGCAAATAGGTCAACTACATAATGGTATCTCAGATAAATAGTAGATAGAATAAGTAGGCAGATGATTGGTAAAAATATATAGAAAAGGAGTCTTTCATATCTCGAGGCAAGATATAAAACCATGAGGACAATCTGGGTATGTCCACTCGGCATGCAATCCCTTTTATTATGCTCAAGTGCATTTAATGTATCTCTTACGAAATCTGTAATAAAGCTTCCTTTCAGAGGGATTGAATATAGATTTTCAAGGGTAAAACGAGGACCTATTGCTGGAAAGAGGATATATCCAACAAATGAAAGATAGTATCCAAATGTAAGCACAAACATGGCATTATTAAACTCTATTATCTTATCCTTTAGATAAAGGACTGAAATTAAAACGACTGGAATAAAATAATAACTCAAATACGAAAGTGACATAAGATCTGTAAACCAGGGGGTGGTAAAACGCTCCATCCATAGGCTTGGATGATTGCCAAAGATAAAAAAATCAATTTTGATTAGTAAAGGATCGATATCGGATCGAATATATGGTATTAGACTTCCAAGCGATTCATAGATAAGAATAACAAATATGACTGGTGAAAAGTCAAATAAGAATTCGATTAATCTTCCACCAATTTTATCAAAAGAATATTTAAGGGCGAATAAGGAGGTCAATAACATCAGATAGAAAAGGACTAAGGATTGCCAAAGGGGTATCCTCGGATGAGAAACAATGGTCAGGATTAGAAGACCGATTATAAAAAAAATGGTTAACCCTTGAACAGGAACAATCCTTTTCATAATTGAAAATCTTATATAAATTAGTGCATGAAAAAAATCAACCTCTCATAAGAGATCTTTCAGTCAAGGAGGAGAAAAAAATGCGTTATTCAAAGTATTTCCTTCCCACTATGAGGGAGACACCTTCAGAGGCAGAAGTTCCAAGCCATCAACTGATGTATCGGGCAGGCATGATTCGTAAAGTCAGCTCAGGGATCTATTCTTATCTGCCTTTTGGATTAAGGGCGATACGCAAAGTTGAACAGATTATTCGTGAAGAGATGGATAGGGCTGGGGCAATAGAGGTACTTCTGCCGTTTGTACAGCCTGCAGAACTCTGGCAGGAAAGTCATCGATGGGAAGAATACGGAAAGGAACTGGCAAGATTTAAAGATCGCCACGATCGTGATTGTTGCTTGGGTCCAACCCATGAAGAAATAATTACAGACATTGCACGCAAAGAAATCCGTTCATATAGGCAGATGCCCCTTAATCTCTATCAGATTCAAACAAAATTTAGGGATGAGATAAGACCCCGCTTTGGAGTGATGCGTGCAAGGGAATTTATTATGAAGGATGCCTATAGCTTCGATGTAGATGAAAAAGGTGCAGACGAAAGCTACCAAAAAATGTTAGACACTTACTCCCGTATATTTACAAGATGCGGGTTAAAATTTAAGGCTGTTGAGGCAGAAACAGGTCTTATTGGTGGAACATTCTCACATGAATTTATGGTTTTAGCAGAAACCGGAGAAGAGACCATCGTAAGTTGTATAAAATGTTCCTATGCAGCAAATATAGAAAAGGCAGAATTTAAAAGAAATCTATTCCATACCGAAAATCCAACTCTAAGGCCCCTCCAAAAGGTCTTTACACCTGAGAAGAAAACCGTAGAGGAGGTTACCCAATTTCTTGGGGTTTCGGCAAAAGATTTAGTTAAAACCCTTATCTTTGAAACGGACAAAGGATATATAGCCGTTTTAGTACGAGGAGATCATGAAGTTAATGAAAAAAGGGTTAAAGATAAACTTTCTCTCACACATATTCAGCTTGCTGATGAAAAAAGCATCGAAAAGCTATCTAATTCACCAAAAGGATTCTCAGGGCCGATAGGGCTATCAATCCCTATCTTTGCAGACATCGATATTAAAAAAATGTATAACTTTGTTACAGGAGCAAATGAGAAAGACGCGCACTACATAAATGTAAATTTAGACAGAGATTTTAAGGTTTCACAATTTTTGGATATCCGTAGATATGCACCTGGAGATCTCTGCCCTCATTGTGGATCTGAGACAAGAATGGATAAGGGAATTGAGGTAGGTCATACATTTAAGCTTGGAACAAAATACAGCAAGGCCATGGGGGCGACCTTCATTGATGAAAAAGGTAATGAGAAGGAGATTGTGATGGGCTGCTACGGTATTGGGGTGGGAAGGACTGTTGCAGCAGCCATAGAGCAGTCTCACGATGAGAACGGTATTATCTTCCCAATGCCAATTGCTCCATTTCAGGTCATTATTCTCCCTGTTAATATAAAAGTAGAATTGATACGAGAGACCGCTGAAAGACTTTATCAAGATTTAACTGAAAGGGGGATAGAGGTTCTATATGATGATAGAGATGAGACGCCTGGTGTGAAATTTAAAGATGCAGATCTCATTGGTATTCCGATAAGATTGACAATTGGGGAGAAGAATTTAAAAAAAGGTCTTATTGAGATTAAAAAGAGAAAAACAGGTGAGATTATTCTTATTGAGAAGGAAAAGGTCTTAGGTGAATTAGAAAAAATGATCTCTAAAGAGTTAAATAGCTAAGATGGAAACCTTATCATATGAAGAGATTTCGTATAGGATTGAAAGACTTCAATCCCTCATGAGAAAAGCAGGGATAGAGTCTTGTATTATTTTGCAAAATGTAGATCTCTTTTACTTCTCTGGTACCATACAGAAAGCTCATCTTTTTATCCCCGTCGACGATGAGCCGATCCTTTTTGTTCAAAAGGACTTTGATCGCGCAAAAAGGGAATCACCAATTAAAGATATAGTTTATATTGAAAGACCAAGACTTATCTCACAGATTCTTAAGAAACAAAGAAAAACAAAAAAGATTGGTCTCGAATTTGATGTACTGCCAGTAAATATCTTTAGGCAAATTGAAAGAATTTTTCCACAATCTGAATTTCTGGACATATCCCGTGGGATTAAAGAGATAAGGATGATTAAATCAAATTATGAGATAAGCTTACTAAGGCATTCAGCCAAAATCCTTGACGAGGTCTTTTTCTATGCGAAAAGTATAATAAAACCTGAAATGACAGAGATCGATGTTGAATCAATATTAATCGAATATGGACGTCGCAAAGGTCATCAAGGGATTACAAGAATGAGGGCATGGAATCAGGATATGGTTAATGCATCTGTTCTTTCGGGAAAATCAGGGACTTCGTTAACCCATTTAGATGTATCAGTCATTGGACCAGGGATCTCTCCTGCCTTCCCTCAGGGGTCAAGTTACAATAGGATTAAAAAAGATACTCCTATCCAGATTGATTTCAGTATTGCCTACAATGGTTACATTACGGACGGAACAAGGACTTATGTTATTGGCTGCCTTCCTGAAAGACTTAAAGATGCATATAAAGTTGGTTTAGAGATTAGAGACAAAATGGAAAGGATTGCAAAACCTGGTGTCCTATGTTCCGAAATATATTATCATTGCTCAAAGATAGTTAAAAAACATGGATTAGAAGATTATTTCATTGGTACAAAGAAAGATCAGGCCCCTTTTGTTGGACATGGAATCGGGCTTGAAATTGATGAGTTTCCTTTGCTCTCAAGAGGCTTTTCAAAACCTCTACAGCCAGGTATGGTTTTTGCTTTTGAACCGAAGTTTATATTCCCAGAGATTGGTGTTGTTGCCTTCGAGGACGACTATGTTGTCACAGAAAAAGGGGTTGAACGTCTTACTCATGCTGAAGATGGTATCATTTATATTGAAAGTGATTAAATATTAAAATTTCGGCCTATCAAGCTTGACACCAAACCTTTCTTCAATGACCCTATTAAATCTTGGACGATAAATCAATTCAAACACACTCTCCTTGTCTGGGAAAAGATTCAGAACTGCCTGTTTAACATCTTCAACAATCTTTAATGCCATATCTAACGTAAGATCTTCTTGCTCGATAGAGAGGATAGAAAAATCTACAAGGTATCTTAAAAATCTTATTTTTCGATCCTCGTTCCTTCTTTCTTTTTCATTCAAATTTGCATACCTTTTTTATAATTTCAATAACATCTTAAAAATAGACCTTTATTAAATCTTTATATCAAATATGTTTTAATATGTAAAGATAACATAAGGTTTAAATTTTTACTTGCCTTATGGATTAAATTTTGATATAAATTCTTCCAATGTTAGCTCGAGTTCTTAGCAGTGCAGTTTTTGGGATAGATGCTTATGTGGTTGAGGTAGAGGTTGACATATCTCTTGGCCTTCCAACTTTTGCAACTGTTGGACTTCCTGAAGGGGCAGTAAAAGAGTCGAAGGATAGAGTAAAAGCAGCGATAAAGAATTGTGGCTACGATTTTCCATCAAGGAGAATTACTGTAAACCTTGCCCCTGCTGATATTAAAAAGGAGGGTGCTGCATTTGATTTACCAATAGCCATTGGAATCCTTACCGCAACAGAGATTGTAAAAAAGGAAAAACTTAATGACTATTTTATTCTTGGTGAGTTATCACTCGATGGTCAGATAAAACCCATAAAAGGGACACTACCAATTGCTGTTGCTGCAAGGGATTCGGGCCTAAAGGGAGTCCTTCTTCCAAGATCCAACTCCAAGGAGGCAGCAGTCGTAAAGGGGATAGAGGTCCTACCATTGGACACCCTATCCCAGTGTGTTGAATTTCTTAATGGAAACATCCATGTCAATCCTGTTGAAGTTGATCTTGATGAAATCTTTAGAACAGAGTCAAACTATCAGGTAGATTTCAATGATGTAAAAGGTCAGGAGCATGTTAAGCGATGTCTTGAAGTTGCAGCTGCCGGAGGACATAACGTCATTATGATCGGCCCTCCTGGATCTGGAAAGACAATGCTTGCAAAACGATTACCAACCATCTTGCCTGATATGAATTTCGAAGAAAGTCTCGAAACTACAAAGATCCATAGCGTTATGGGGCTTATTCCTCCTGATAGTTCTTTGATAGTTACAAGACCTTTTAGAAGTCCACATCATACAATTTCAGATGCAGGACTCATTGGTGGGGGCCAGATTCCAAAACCAGGTGAAGTAAGTCTTTCACATAATGGCGTGCTATTCCTTGATGAATTGCCGGAATTTAAAAAAAATGTCCTTGAAGTAATGCGCCAGCCATTGGAGGAAGAGAGGGTAACAATCTCTCGTGCTGCCACATCCCTTACATATCCTGCCCGATTCATGCTGATTGCAGCAATGAATCCATGTCCCTGTGGTTATTTCGGTGATCCAAATAATGAATGCAGCTGTACCCTACCTCAGATCCACCGATATCGTTCAAAGATTTCTGGGCCACTAATGGATCGAATAGATATCCATATCGAGGTTCCTGCTGTTAAGTATCGTGATCTTGCAAGCCGAGACCCAGGTGAACCATCAAGTGAGATAAAGAAGAGGGTCAATAAGGCAAGAAAGATTCAACTTGATAGGTTTAAAGGGATGAAGATTTACTGTAATGCACAGATGAATAATCGTCACATAAAGAAGTTCTGTCAGATTGATGAAGCAAGTCAGAAATTACTCGAAACCGCTATTGATAAGTTTGGTTTAAGTGCAAGGGCGTATACTCGTATACTGAAGGTTGCCCGCACAATTGCAGATCTTGAGGGTGAAGAAAATATTCTCTCACACCATCTCTCTGAGGCAATTCAATATCGAAGCCTGGATAGAAATTTGATAACATAAAGGGGAGGTAATTTTTGTGAATATTTTGAAGATATTCTCATTATTGATCTTGTCCCTGAATCTATTGATTCAGGGTTGTATGCTTTTAGCTGTAGGTGCTGGAGCTGGTGCTGGAGTGGCAACGGTTTCCTATATTAAAGGTGAATTACAAACAACCTACCCTACGACTTTAGACAGGGCATGGGATGCTACCCTTGGGGCGCTAAAAGATCTTGACATAAAAGTTATTCACACAGAAAGGGACAAAATAACAGGTAATATTGAGGCAAGAAGAAACGATGGAACAAAAATCAAGATCGAACTTTCGCAAGGGGGAACGGGAACAACACTTCTAAAGATTCGGGTAGGAATATTTGGTGATGAGACCTATTCTCAAACAATCAATAGTCGAATTGCATCAAGATTAGGTATTAAATAATATCATTAAAGGAGGGAAACATGCCAAGAAGAAAGTACATTCTTCTAAACATTGTTTTAATAATAATTTATCTATTCACTTTCTCTTCTCATTTAAAGGCTCAAACTAAGAGGGAACCCTTTCAGCTTGAGATATCAACCCTTCCAACAGGGTTTGCCTCCTATCTTATAGGTGTTGGGCTGGCTGATCTGATCAATAAGAAGAGTACAATGATAAAGGCTACTCATATTGAGGGACGAAGTCCAGTAGTTCATATGAGGACATTGATTACAAAGCCTGAAAAAAGAAAGAATTATCTCTTTTTTAATACAACCTGGGATATATGGGAGGCTAAAAAGAGGATAGGACCTTTTGAAAAGGTTCCATTCAATTATGATGAGTTCCGTTTTATCTTTTTAATGGGAGTTGCAGGAAATGGACTCTGTACACTTGATCCAAACTTAAAGACCCTAAAGGATATGATTGGTAAAAGGGTTATCTTTGACTCAACACCTGGTGGTGGTCGTGAAATTGTCTACAAGGGTATAATGAATGAGCTTGGTATTCCAGTAGATAAATTGAAATATCAATATGCATCTGGTGAATCTGCCTCAGCAGCATTAAGAGATGGCATGGCAGATGTCATCTATAGTGGATCAGCAATAAAAACACTGCCTCACACCCATGTGGCAAGTCCTTTTACTGCTGAACTTGTTGCAACAAAAAATGTATACTTTATCTCTTTCGAAGAGAAGGGAATAAAATCCTTCAAGGATAAAACAGGACATCCTGTAGACTTTCAGGTATTACCACCAAAAATCCTGGGGCCACTTCAAACAGAACCCTATACAATTCTTCTTAAACCCCTTGGTTTTTGTGCCCACATAGACATGCCCGAAGATGTTGTACAGGAGATACTGAGGGTGGTTTATGAGAATGCACATCTATTAAAAGAGTATACCCCAATGGCTGAGATCATAACAAAAGAATCCCTGGCCTCTTTAGGAATTCCAGAGGTGGCATATCATCCATCAGCCCAGAAATTCTTCAAAGAGAAAGGAGTTAAAATAAAGGGACTTGGGTTTTAATTGCCTATCCTTTACTTAAAAATTTAAATATGTCAAACTGGCTAAAAGAAGTCAGGGAAAACAGATTATATCTTCTATTTCTCATCCTTGGTATCTTTATGTCTGCCTATCATATGATTTCCTCCCAGGTGCTACTTCAGGCCCCAAAACCCCATCTAAATACTCACCTTGGTTTATCACTTTTGTTGGTATTTTTTGACGGAATCCTCAAAGGAAAGACCCGCCTCTCGAAGTTATGTTTTTTAGTCCTTGCGGTTTTTTCTTTTCTCTCAACAGGCTATATCCAATTAAATTGGAAAGAGCTTGAAAATAGAGCCTATTTCAATACGACACTGGATTTAATCACTGGTGTCATACTCATTATCCTCGTTATCGAGGCAACTCGCAGGGAATTTGGTTTAATACTTCCAATTATTACTATTATTGCTATAGGTTATCCTTTTATTGGAAAAAATCTTCCAGAACCTTTTCGTTGCACTGCATATGATATTGCCCAGACCATATCAAATCTTTCTATTGGCCTTGTTAATGGAATATTTGGAGTTGCACTGCCAACATCTGCCAATTTTATCTTCTTATTTGTAATCTTCGGGGCTGTACTTCAATCACTTGGAGGAACACGTATATTTATGATACTGGCTCGGATACTGGCAAGTAGAATCAGAGGAGGCCCTGGGATGATGGCAGTAATCAGTAGCTCTATTGTGGGCTCGATAACAGGGAGTGCAGCTGCAAATGTTGTGATTACAGGATCATTTACCATTCCCCTAATGAAGAAGACGGGCTACAAACCTGAGCACGCAGCTGCAATTGAGGCTTCCGCCTCCACAGGTGGACTGATAATGCCACCTGTTATGGGAATCGTAGCCTTTGGAATGGCTGGGCTTACTGGTATTCCTTATTTAAAGATAATTACCATGGCTGTTATCCCAGCACTGTTATACTACTGGGGAGTTGGTTTATATGTTTACCTAAGATCTGGAAAACTTCAGATAGGTAGAATACCTGAAGAAAAGATAGAGTTAAAAGAAATCATTCTCTCCCTTTTAATCTTCCTTATACCTTTTTTGGTTATAATATATCTCTTGATAAAGGGCTACAGTGTTATGTATGTAGCCTTTTGGGCTATTATAAGCTCGATCCTCATTAATTTCCTGAAGGAAGATCGTCCAAAACTGACTGACATAATCGAGGGATTTGTAAAGGGCGCAAGGGCTGGAGCAGGCATTGGAGTATCGGCAGCCTGTATTGGAATGGTTATGGCCACACTTACACTAAGTGGCTTAGGAGTTAAGCTCTCATCAGGAATAATGTTATGGAGTGGGGGATACCTATTTCTTGCCCTGCTGATCATTGCGGCCATCTGTTTTGTCTTGGGATGTGCTGGTGCTGCCCTTACTGCATATTTCATTCTTTCTGTATTTGCAGTCCCTGCACTCGTTAAAATGAAAGTGGGGTTTGAAGAGGCAAACTTTTTTATTATGTACATGGCAAGCTTTGCATTTGTTACACCTCCTGTTGCAATGGCATCCCTTGTAGCCGCAAAGCTTGCAAATGCAAAATATATGAAGACAGCAGTGGAATCAATGAAGATTGCAATAGGAGGATTCCTTATCCCATTTATGTTTATTTATTCACCTTTTTTATTGCTTAAATCTAAAGAACCCTTCCAGGGGATAATTTCTATTATTGCAAGTGCTACCTGCCTTCTTGCATTTGAAATAAACTTTGTAGGATTTATCTTTACCAATTGTAAATTATTCGAAAGGATATTAACTGGCGCAGGAGGTATCCTTTTATTTTTATACTTCATAATGGATTTCAAGACCATTTTATTCATATCAGGGACTATACTATTAATAATTGCAATAATTTATAACTGGAAAAGGAACAAAACTTGGAGGTTAAGAAATGGGTTACAGACATATATATTTTAGTGAAGATTCATGTACTGGCTGTAATGTCTGTGTAGATGTTTGTATGTGTGATGCATTAGCCCCAAATCCACAAAAAGGGAAGCCACCTATTGAGATGTATCCTGATGAATGCTGGTTCTGTGGATGCTGTATAACATTCTGTCCCCAAAGTGAAAAAGGGGCTATTAAGATAGTGACACCATTTCCCATGAGAGGTGGATTTCTTAGGTAAAGGTGGAGGCTAAAATGGAACCTCAAATAATTCCATTAGAAACGGATGTCTTGATAATTGGCGGTGGACTGGCAGGCCTAATGGCTGCAATAAAGGCATCTGAGGATCAGGATATAAAAGTAACGCTTGTTGAAAAATCGAATACTATTGCAAGTGGATGTGCCTCATCGGGTATAGACCACCTATGGGCCTATATACCACCGGTTCATGAAAAGATGGGCTACAGTATCGAAGATATGTTTGAGGATCATAAACAGGCAGTGGCCTTTGGCTTTTTAAGAAAAGACTTATTCTATCTAATTGCAGAATCGATATATGATAGGGTTCTTGATCTTGAAAGATTTGGTATAAATTTCAGATATGAAGATAGCAAAGCCCCTGGCAAATTCAGAATCGTATATCAATTCCATAGTGTACCATCATCTTTTAATTTTGACGGAAGATTTTTAAAGCTTAAACTAACAAATGAGGCAAAAAAAAGAGGGGTTAATATTATTAATCGAGTTCAGATGACCGATCTAATAAAGACTGATGGACAGATTTCAGGTGCTGTAGGAATAGGCACTCGCACAGCAGATATCTACTTTTTTAAAGCAAAGGCAGTTATCCTCTCCTCAGGAAGGTCTAATAGATTAAGTAGAAATCCCTCGGGAGTTGATTTCAATACAAGGCTTCCACCTACTTTAACAGGTGATGGAACATCTATGGCCATAAGAATTGGATTACCAATAATTAATATCGAATTTCTAAGCTCAAGACTATTATCCGTGTGCGGATACTATTCTCCAAATTATGGTGATCCAAGAAACACGGTTCAACCTTCAGCTCGAATTATAGATGGTTTTGGAAATATAATCGTTCCGAGGACCTACTTTTATGATTGGGATAATCTTGGTAAAGAAAGATTTGATCCCATTGAAACAAGGAAAAAATGGCTGGAGGATAGAAAGCTCTGGCGTGGTGGTCGTGCCTCGTTACCGAGAAGAGTCTCTAAGGGAGAGGGGCCATTCTTTCTTGATTTCTCCGAAGCCACTGATTACGAAATTGATTATATAAGATGGTCAATAAGAAATGAAGGAAAGGGTACACAGTTTATGCGTTATTTCGAAGAAGAGGAAAGACTTGATTTAAGAAGGAACCCTCAGGAATATGCAGGCTGGGCAAACCGTGAATTAGCAGGAACAGCAGCTAAAGGATTATGGGTAAATAAAGATTTGGAAACAGATATTAGAAATCTTTTTGGGGCAGGAGACGAGGTAGGTGGTGTCCCCTGGGCCTCTGGTCCTGGTGCACTGACAATGGGTTGGCGAGCAGGTGAGATGGCAAAGAAAAGGGCTAAAGAACAGAATGCATTTCTTTCAGTAGATAAAGAAACGATAATGAAAAGAAGAGAGATATACAGTCAAATCTTGAATTGCAAAAAAGGCTTTTACTGGAAAGAGGTTGAAATCTATGTTCAAAATCTTATTGATTTTTATTGTGGCGATATCCGTGGTGAGGGCCTCCTTAAAAGAGGACTTACAAGGCTTGAGGATGCAAAACAAGCTCCGCTTAAGGCTGAAAATCCTCACGAATTAAGTAGAAGCCTTGAAGTGAAATCGATTATTGATAATGCTGAATTGATATTGAGGTCATCCATTGAGAGAAAAGAAAGTAGAGCTGCCTTTGATTTTTATAGAAGAGAGTATCCTGAGGAGGACAATGATAATTGGTATGTATTTCTTGCTATAAGCAGAGATGAAACTGGTGACTGGAAATTTAATAAAATACCTATTCAGTAACAAAAGATTAACACCATTTGATGAAGAAGGATAAATATGGACTGGAATGAATATATAAAGCGCTATGGCCTACCTGAATGGCCTTATCCCATTCGTTATGATAAAGAGACCCTGATTGAAACCGATATACTTGTCCTTGGTGGCGGTATTGCTGGCTGCTGGGCAGCTATTAGTGCTTCGAGAAATGGTGCAGATGTTACTATTGTAGAGAAGGCAGCAACCATAAGAAGCGGAGCTGGAGGGGCGGGTTGTGACCATTGGGTGCTAACACCAAACCCATTATCCAAAATTACGGCTGAAGATATTTTAGAGGCTGAACAACTGGATTCAGGAGGTTATTGCAATGCAATATCCTTCTATATATCAGCAAGGGAAAGCTTCGATACCTTGCTTGAATTGGAGGAGATTGGGGGAAAGATTCGAGATACTGAGGATGAATTCAAAGGGGCAAAATTTAGGGATGAAAAGACAAAATTTCTCTTCGCTTATGATTATGAAAATAAGATTCATTTTAGAGTATGGGGAACAACATTTAAACCCTCGTTGTTCAAAGAATGTAAACGATTAGGTGTAAAGATTTTTGACCGCATAATGGCCACCTCATTATTAAATGAAAGAGGAAGGCAAGGGCAAAGGATTATTGGAGCCACTGGAATCAATGTTAGAACGGGTGAATTCTTTATATTCAATGCTAAGGCTACGATACTTTGCCTTTCTCGGCCACAAAGGATCTGGCAATTCCAATCAGAACTGACTGGTTTTGATACATTAAGACCACAGACAAATGTGGGTGATGGTCATGCAATTGCATACAGAGCAGGGGCTGAATTTACACTCATGGAAAAATCAACCCCTCATATCATGGGAAGTGGCAATGGCTTTCCAATTTATGGTCAGGGAAATCCATTCAATACATGGTATCCCTGTTCAATGGTAGATGCAAATGGAAAGCAGATCCCATGGGTTGATCGAAATGAAAAAATACTGAAAACGGTTCTTGAACGTTGCATCCCAGCTTCGGGTCAGAAATTTTTAGGGGAAAGGTCTCAATCCTATGAATACAAAAGACCCCAACTTATTCCTGATCTTGAAGAAAAAATAAGAAAGGGAGAGTTTGTTCTTCCATTATACGCCGACCTTCCAGGAATGCCCGATGATGAGCGTCGTGTTATTTGGGGATTGATGGTGGGTGAAGAGGGAAAAACAAGAATCCCAATATATGAGAATTATACAAGGGCTGGGTTTTGTCCTGATAAGGACCTCCTTCAAAGCTACCTTTTTTTAGGCTCAGATCCTCTTCGCACCCCCGCTTCTCCCAATAAAAGGATTTTTGGTGAAGTCGGCCCATGTGGGGGCCTAATGGTAGATTGGAATCTCCAAACCTCTCTTGAATGTCTCTATGCTGCGGGTGATCAACTCTTTTCTTCAAATTATCATCACCATGCTGCTGCAACTGGGAGATATGCTGGAAGAAAGGCTTCTCAAAATCTTAATAAAATAAAAAAGGCAAAAATAGATAGAAAACAGGTGGAGGAAGAAAAGATTCGAATATATTCACTTACAAAAAATACTCGTTTAAAAGGTCTCAATTGGAAGGAACTGAATGCTGCAAGTTCAAGGATTATGCAGAACTATTGTGGGGATCAAAAAAATGAGGAACTTCTTAAGATTGGCCTTCTATGGTTTAAAGATATTTTTAAAAATGAGGTGCCGCGACTTTATGCACCAGATCCCCATAGATTGATGCGAACACTCGAGGTCATTGATATATTAACTTGCTGTGAAATGATTCTACATAGTTCACTTGCAAGAAAGGCAAGCAGTAAATTTCTTGGTTTTAATAGATATGACTTTCCTGAGATGGACCCACCAGAATGGAAAAGGTTTATTATCCTTAAACAGGTAGATGGTGATGTAAAAATTTCATATCTCCCAATCGATTTTTATGGTTCTCTAAGTGATAATTATGAATCAAGGAATAAAGAATATTTAAAAAATCAAGCTATAAAGGAAAAGAAAGGGTTGAAATGAAAACCAAAATCTATGCAATCCCGAATCCTATAACACCAAACAGACCTCTTATCTTTAATGAAAAACGATGTAACGGCTGTAACATATGTGTTAATATATGTCCCATGGATATTCTAATTCCAAATCCGCAAAAAGGATCAACCCCTATTATTCTCTTCCCTGATGAATGCTGGTATTGTGGGATTTGTGTTATGCATTGCCCAAGGAAAGGTGCGCTTAAGTTGAATCTTCCGCTTATTCAGAGGGTTCGATGGAAAAGAAAGGCAAGTGGAGAGCATTTCAGGGTTTGATATATAAAGAGGAGGTAAACTTATTATGGGCCACATAATGAGCAAAATGGATATTCTAAAAGAACTTCAAAAGAGGCTTAATCATAATCCAATAGGCCTTCCCGAGCATAGCAGTCTTTATGAAATCCTTGCAATCCTTTTTAGTGAAAAGGAGGCTGAGGTAGGATCGAAGTTTCCATTTGGTTTTGTCACATTTGATGAGATTCAAAAGGCAACCGAAATGGAACGAAAAGAGCTTGAAGAAATTTTAAAAGGAATGATCAAAAAGGGACTCATCTATTCTTCATTAAAGGGCGGAGAGACGAAATATCTTCTCTCGCCAGGGGTCACTGGTTTTTTTGAGATGACCTTTATGCGTACGGATGAATCCCTTCCAATGAAAAGGCTTGCAGAATTGATGTATACTTATAGAAACACAAATGAATTTATCAAAGAATTTTTCTCCCAGACACCAAGGACTAAAGCCTATCTGTACAGTGACGCTATCCCAAAAGTAAGAAGTGAGGTTTTAAGTTTTGATCAAGCAGAAGAACATATACGAAAGGCAGGCCGTGGAAGTCTGGGGAGGTGTTATTGTCGTCATGAGGCATGGCATCTCGGAAAGAACTGCTCTGCTCCGATTGAAGATATTTGTATGAGCCTTGGGACTGCATCAGACTTTTTAGTAGAACAAGGATTTGCAAAGAGGGCCAATGTGGATCAATTGTTAGATGCATTAAAGAGGGCAGAAGACTATGGTTTAGTTCATATGGGAGACAATGTGATGGAACAGACCACCTTTATCTGTAACTGTTGCGGATGTTGTTGCGGACTACTTGAAGGAATAACAAAACACCATTTAAAAAATGCTGTTACCACTACAAACTATATTACAAGCGTTATTCTTGAAAAATGTAATGGATGCGCTCAATGTGAAGAGCACTGTCAGATTAAAGCAATAAAGATGGTTGGAGATTACCCGGTTCCAGACCAAGAAACATGCCTTGGTTGCGGTGTCTGTGCCCATTTCTGCCCCACTGGGGCAATCGAGATGAAAGAAAGGAAAAAAAGAGTTATACCACCTAAAACTTATAAAGATCTGATCACCCGCCTTATGAAAGAAAAAGGGAGAATTTAAGACTCAATAATTAATGGGTTGTAACTAACTCACCACGGAGGGAATGTGGATAAGCATTTGTAATCTGTACTGAGACTAATTTTCCTTTAAGGTCAAACCCTCCTTCAAAATTTACTACTTTATTGGTCCTTGTCCTTCCTGTCAGATCCCGATTGCCTTTCTTACTCTGGCCTTCTACAAGAATCTCTTCGATTTTACCCACAAGCGACTTATTCTTCTTATATGTGATCTCCTTCTGTATACTCTGTAAAATTGAAAGTCTCTCCTCTTTCAGCTTTTCATCAACCTGATTTGGAAGCTTTGCTGCCCGTGTACCCTTCCTTGGAGAATATTTGAATGAATAGAGGTCATCAAATTGAACCTTTTCTATAAGTTGAATGGTTTCTTTAAAATCTTCATCATCTTCACCAGGAAAACCAACAATAACATCTGATGTGATGGCAATTGAAGGGCATACCATCTTTAACTCCTCCACTTTTTCAAGATAGGCCTCACGTGTATAGCCCCTATGCATTGTCTTTAGAATCTTGTTAGAACCAGATTGAAAAGGGAGATGGATATGTTCACAGAGTTTTTCAAGTTCTGAAAATGCCCATATCAATTCCTTAGATAGGTCTACAGGATGTGATGTAGTAAAACGAATCCTTTCAAGCCCTTCAATCTTATTTATCTCTTTTAGAAGCTCATAGAATCTTAATTCGCCCTCTATCCCTTTCCCATATGAATTCACATTCTGTCCCAGTAGACAAACCTCTTTTACACCCATTCCAACAAGGTGTCTAATCTCCTCAATAATATCCTTACTTGGCCTGCTTCGCTCCCTTCCCCTTACATATGGAACAATGCAGAAGGAACAAAAATGATCACAACCCTGCATGACCGTAACAAAGGCTTTAACCTGATCTAACGGCCTTTGTGGAAGCTGCGATTCAAGATACCTCCCTCCAGAATCAAAACCTACCTCGCATACCCTTTCACCAGAAACCTCAACTCTATCCAATATTTCTGGAAGAAGTGGAATAGCCTGTGTCCCTAAAACTATATCGAGGTATGGAATCCTATCTAAAAGGTTTTCTCCTTCTTGTTGTGCTACACAACCCGAAACCCCTATAATCACCCCTTTTCTCTCCTTCAGGTTCTTGAATCTTCCAAGTGCACTATAAACCTTATGTTCTGGTTTTTCTCGAACACTGCACGTATTTATAAGAATAAGATCTGCCTCTTTAGGCTCCTCGGTCTTACGATAATTTCTCTTCTCGAGGAGCCTAAGAATCATCTCTGAATCATTTTCATTCATTTGGCATCCGTATGTTTCAATATATACACGTCTTTCCATATCCCTCTTTTTTATAAAAAACCATTATCTTATTTTAAATTTTGTCTCAAGGATCTTCATCTTTTCAACAATCCCACCGTATTCAAGTTCGTCATAGGGAAGCATTGCAGCCCCTGAGAAACCCTGCCTCCTCATTTCTGTTGCCTTCTGAGAGACATTATTCCTCACCCAATCCCAATATGGATGATCAAATGCATCAGCAGGCTCTGTCAGCTTACCATTGTGCACGCAAAATGCATGACATGCCACGATAGGAGGTCCATCGAAGTAAGAGGTACCTGAATTAATCCTTACAGGCATAAGTGGCCCTGTATGGCTCCCCCTCATGAAACCTGCTACATAATGACCAATATTAAAGGGAGCTAAAACCTCGCCTGTTGCTGGAAATGCACCTTGAACTCTTACAAGCATCACAGGGTCATCCTTACCTGTATATTTCCCCGCTATATTGTGAAGCCTTGTAGTACTTACTGAAACAGCAATCTCACCATTATTTCTCGAATAAATAGCCTCTATAACGAATCGTTGATTGTCCCTTAAGAGGGCAGCAATGTCATATAGATCTTCTGGTGCATTGAGCTCAATAACCCTGTCTCCCTCAGTATAATTCACATCCATGATAACAAATTTGAATCCTTTATTCATCGATGGACTCAGAATCAATCCTGCATTATACATTGGATCAGCAAATGCTAAATAAAGGGGCAGGTTATAAGCACCTGGGTCTGTTTTATCAGCAGCAAAGAAAAGAAATGGCTCATTCGGTCTCTCCTCGAATTCCATCTCTGCAACGGCAGGCCCCATTCCCTTTACATTACCTGAAAAAGAATCTTTTAAAAGATCTTGACCTGCACCATATAGACCTTGTTCTTTGGCTACTTTTGTGCCTTCTGTAAATGCATCCCATGCAAGACGATGTACCTTTTCATTGGCTTTGCCAAGAAAATGTGAAAATAGTATAGCAATATCATCTCCTGTATGGCTAACATAGAAATCCTCAATAATCCCTTTTCCTTTATCTTGGATATAATTCCTAATAGATTTTATCAATCTCTCGCTTGGGCGTATATGCCCCCCTATACTTCCAATATCTGCCTTAATAACACTTAATGTTGTTCTCATATCGATCTCCTTTCTTAATATCTTTATAAAAATTAGGCTTAAATTTAAGAATAGATCAATTAAAGGTTTAAATCCTCCATCTCTTCAGTTGCCTGATCGAGGCATAATTTGTCAAATCAAGATGGAGAGGGGTGATTGAGATATAAGAATTTGATACTGCTTCAAAATCTGTATCCCTGTCTTGATTAAAAATCAATTCTCCACTTCCAATCCAGTAATATTTTTTCCCCCTGGGATCAACCTTTTCTATTACAGCATTTCCATTGTGTATCCATCTTCCTTGCTTTGTGATTTTATAAGATTTTATATCCTTTTCATTAAGATTTGGCACATTGATATTTAACAAAGTATCCTTTGGAAGACCATGCTTCAGAATAAACCGTGCTACCCTTAGAGCAAATTTTGCTGCAGTCATAAATTTAAAATTGCTTCTTGAAACAATAGATATGGCGAATGAAGGAATTCCTAATAACGTTCCTTCAAAGGCTGCAGATACAGTTCCTGAATATGTGATATCATCCCCAAGATTTCCCCCTTTATTAATTCCTGAAACAATCAAATGAGGTCTTTTGGGCAAAATTGCATGAACTCCAAGGTGAACACAATCAGCAGGTGTACCATCAACTGAATAGACATTTTTTCGAATCTTTTCGACCCTTAATGGTCTATGGAGGGTAAGAGAGTGAGCTATCGCACTTCTCTCTCTGTCAGGGGCAACAATGTATACTTCACCTACTTTCTCAAGGGCCTTTGCTAAAATGAGAATCCCTTCAGAATGGATTCCATCATCATTTGTAACCAGTATTCTCTTTTTTTCTGTCATTTTTCAATAAAAGGATGGTCGGGGCGAGAGGATTTGAACCTCTATACAATCCTAATAATTTCAATAACTTAGCTTAATTTTTATGTGGTGCAAACCTTGTGCAAAAGGCGATATCACACACCTTAAGATTTTTCAATTCCAAGATTCTAACTTCAACCATTTCAAGCCCCAACCTTTTCATAATTATTTTTATATTATCATATATTTTTAACAAGTTCAATTCGATTAAACAAAAAAGCACCTGAGTCCGAAAACCCAGAGGCTTTAAACCATTTTTATTATTATCGGCTTATCAGGACTTCTTCAGTTCTTGGAGTGCAAACTCATATCCTCATATTAATCATCTTTTATAAATCTAATTAAAAATTCCCAAATTCTATTGAGTAGGGCTCTTTCCAGTATGGTTTAGCCTTGCTCGGACAAAACCTGAATTATAGGTCCCCTGCATTTCTACCTTCATTAAAAAAATAAAAGACCTCCGAATATGGGAAGGATAAACAAGGTAGAGAAAAAATCTGCTTACTATCCCTAAGGTTTATAAAATGTCATGTTTATCCCCCGACTGCAAAACAAATATCTTCTCTTGTGGGGAAGGAACTAAGTTTTCTCCTTTTGTAATTAGTTCTTGAATTTTCCCCTGAAAAGAAAAGGAATTTACCTGTTCAAAAAAGGTTGGTTGGTATTCTGGAACGATTTCTTTTAATTTCAATTTAATGCCCAGGACATCTTGAACCATAGCAAACTGTATAAGTTCTTCAATTTTCTGATTTAGCCAATCAACATCACATTTATTTTTTGGTCTTAAGATAAAGATCCTTTTGTGCGGTGAATGAACAATATCCTCTTCCTCTGTAATTAACTCCTCTTGCAGTTTTTCTCCGGGTCTAAGACCCACCACTTTAATTTCAATATCCACATCCGGTCTAAAACCAGACCTTTTAATTAGATCACGAGCCATGTCCATTATTTTAATAGGCGACCCCATATCGAGAATAAATACTTCCCCTCCATCTCCCATAGTCCCTGCCTGTAAAATTAATCTACATGCTTCCGAGATAGTCATAAAATAACGAGCCACCTCTGGATGAGTTACAGTTACTGGTCCAAGTCTCTCAATCTGTTTTCTAAATAGATGAACAACACTTCCTTCACTTCCAATCACATTACCAAATCTTACTGAAACAAACCTTCCTCTATTTGATTTGCAATGATGATTTTCCCCATAGTACCTTGTAATCATTTCGCCTACTTTTTTGGTTGCCCCCATAACGCTAGCCGGTCGAACAGCTTTATCTGTAGATATAAATACAAATCTTTCCGTTCCATACTGAACCGAGACTTCTACAATATTCCTGGTTCCAATTATGTTATTAAAAACCCCTTCCCATGGGTTTAACTCAACAATAGGAACATGTTTAAAAGCCGCAGCATGGAAAACCACCTGAGGTTTATAGTGGGAAAATACTTTATCAAGATAATTCTTATTTTGAACATCCCCAAGAATGGGAGAAATTGGAATTTCGGGGAACATCTGGCGAAGCTCCATCTCAATGTTAAAAAGATTATTTTCAGTCTTATCAAATAGAATAAGATCTTTAGGGTTAAAAAGAGATATCTGCCGACATAGTTCTGAACCAATTGACCCCCCAGCTCCTGTAACAAGAACAATCTTGTCCTTTAAATAGTTACCAATCTCTTTTACATCAATTGACACCTGCTCGCGTCCAAGAAGATCTTCATAAGAAACCTCTCTAACCATCTTAAAAGAGATTTTTCCATTGATAAGTTCACCAATACCAGGTGTCGTTCTGTATTTAAGACCTGTTGCCTCACATACCTCAACTATTCTACGCATCTGTTTGGCTGTTGCAGATGGAATGGCAATTAATATCTCGTCAACCATTCCCTTTCGAGCAAAATCTTGCAACTCATTTACCGTTCCAAGCACAGGAATACCGTGAATCCTCATTCCCAGCTTTCTAGGCTCATCATCAAGAAAACCAACTACTTTGTACTCGATTCTCGGATTATCAATTATTTCCCGAAGAATTTTTTCACCTGCATCCCCGGCTCCAATAATAAGCAATTTTTTCTTCTTATGCTTAGTAGGTTTGAAAAATAGGGGTTCTTTAATAAAAATGAATCTTAACCCTTTTTTTAAAAGAAAGAGACGGATGGAAAGCCGAACGCCAGAAATGAAGACAAAGGTCAAGAAGGAATCAATGACAAAGACTGAGCGCGAAAACCCTCGAAAGCGGTAAAGAAAAAGAATTATCAAAATAATAAATGCTGACGAAATTATTGAAGCTTTCAAAATATTCAAAATATCAATAAAGCTTGTATAACGCCACATTCCCCGATAAAGACCAAAAACATAGAAAATAAATAATTTAGCTAAAATAATATAAGGAAGGGAGGAAGTAAAATTATTAATTTCCCCACCTGGAAGATTCCATTCAAAACGCAAAAGATAAGCTAAAAAATAAGCAAGTCCAATCAATAAACTGTCAAGCAAGACTAGTAAATAAAAGTGTTTATTTCGAAAAAGATTATACATAGCTTCCTAATTTATACCAACAAGCCTCATTTATTCCCTTTTTTAAATAACGATAAAGCAGCTTTGACAAATATAAACAAATCTCCTTTAAGTGAATGATTTTTTGCATATTCAATATCCAAGCGAAGCTTGTCAGGAAGAATTTCTGTAATATAAAAGTTTTCAATTTTATCCTTCGCTTTTAGAAGTAACTTTTCCTCATGTCTGTATTTTATGAAAGCAGGACTGGCCATTCCTGGCCTTACTTTGAGAATTTGTTCATATTCTTCGGGGTAATAAGCAACATATTTCGGATCTTCTGGTCTGGGACCTACTATACTCATTTCCCCTTTAAGCACATTGATTAATTGGGGCATTTCATCAATCTTAAGCTTACGCAAGATTCTACCCACAGGAGTAATTCTTTGATCATCAGAGTGAGTAATAGCAGGTCCAAGATTAGGAGCATTTACAAGCATGGTTCGAAATTTAAGAATAGAAAAAATCTTCATATTCTTTCCCACTCTTTTACCTCGATAAAAAACTGGTCCCGGTGAGTCAAATTTAATCGCAATTGCTACGGAAAGCCAAAGAGGTAAAGAAACTATTATGACTATAGTAGAAATGATCAAATCGAATAATCGCTTAAATATGGAATCAATCATCTCCGGTATTTTTTTATTACGTCTAATACTGCTTCAATAACATTATCGACATCATTATCACTCATTCGTGGGTATAAAGGCAGAGAAACTATTCTTTGATACTCGTGATAGGCTACAGGAAAGTCTTCGGGCTTATATCCATATTTGTCCCGATAATATGGGTGCAGGTGAATGGGAATGAAGTGAACGCTAGTGCCTATATTTCGGGCTTTTAATTCCTCAATGAATTGCCCGCGATCAATACTTATCATTTCCAAATTCAAACGAATTACATAAAGATGCCAGGCATGCTCTACCCCTTTCCGTTCTAAAGGTATTTGAAGTTCCTCGATTTTAGAAAATGCCTCATTATAACGTCTAACAATTTCTCGACGTCTTGCCTGAAATTGAGGAAGTTTTCGCAGTTGGTGTATGCCAAGAGCCGCCTGAATATCAGTCATGTTATACTTAAAACCAGGTCGTATAACCTCGTAGTACCAGGATCCATGAGCAGAGTACCTTTTCCAGGCGTCACGACTCATACCATGCAAACTCCAAATTCGAGCTTCTTCTATAAGTTCAGATGGACCTGTCAACATTCCTCCTTCAGCAGTAGTCAAGTTCTTAGTAGCATAAAAGGAAAAGCAGGTAAGAACTGGAAAAGGGAAAGATGTGGAAAAGGAACCGATAAATTGGCCTTTATATTTGGCGGGGAGCGCATGGGCGGCATCTTCGATGATGGCCAGGTCGTATTCCCGAGCAATCTCGATGAGGGCGTCCATGTCGCAGGGGTGTCCATAGAGGTGAACTGGCAGAATAGCCTTAATTTTAGATTTTGGATTTCGGATCTCAGATTTAATGACATCCAAAATCTTGGCTGGATTTATGTTCAGCGTATCCCGTTCCACATCAACCAGGATGGAACGTGCACCCACATGTTCGATGACGTGGACACTTGAGCAGAAGGTCATGGGGGTAGTAATGACAGCATCACCATAGCCAATCCCTAAAGTAGCCAAAGCAACGTGCAAGGCAGCCGTACCAGAATTGAGGGCCAGAGCCGCCGGCGCACCAATGAAGCCAGCGAATTCTTCCTCGAAACGTTTCACTTTGGGACCCGTGGTGACCCAATCGGAGCGCAGGGTGTCAACTACTTCGTCTATTTCTTCCCTGCCAATGAGGGGTGGAGAGAATGAAAGAAAATTGTTACGAATACGTCCCTTTTTTACACGATCACACCGCCTCGGAAAGAAGCCGCAGTCAGCGCTTGGTTTCACCAATAGTCCCAGATAGCGCGTCCTAAGTAGTGGGATAACTGCTAATAAGGGATAGAGGACAGGGAAAACAGATTCAGGTAAGCGGCGAGCAATAAAAGGCGCCAGAGTGATGCGACGTAAATATATTTCGAATCCCGAGAAGAATGCCCGGATTTTGCCAGCCCTTACGCCATGCATGTCAGGATTGCGAGGATTATCATACATGAAATCGTACCATAGCACTGCCCCCCGGACGCAAGTCCCTTCTCATTTCAGCAGTGATCTGCTGCTTCATAGACGGATCCAATATAGAGGAGAAAACAGTATGCTGATACACCAAGTCAAATGAAGCATCGGACCAAGGAAGCTCAGTGGCAGAGCCGCAGCGAATATCCACGTTAGGACTGAGGTGAAGAGCCTTTTGAACCGGCTCAGGGCGTAGTTCAATACCAGCCAGGTGTTCCGGCGCGGCACCCCATTGCAGAAACTGACGCAACATGTTACCATTGCCAGCGCCTACGTCAAGGATATACAGATTAGAGAGGGGATGGTAGCCAGCCGCCTTGAGCAATCGGAGAGTCTCCCGATAACGTTCGTGTACACGATAAACATGAGCTATGTCTTCGTATTCAAAGAAGCATAGCCTGGACTGGACTCGTGCCTCACGTATCTTGTAGGCTTTAAGAATGCGTTGATACTCCATTAATACATCCCTCCGCTGGTGCCAACCTCTTGCGGGTTAAAAGTTCTCGGTAAATCGCCCGGGTTTGTTCCGCAATCACCGAAAGATCAAAATTTGCTACCGCCCGACGTCGGGACTCTTCTCCAAATCGAAGGCGTAAGTCTAGCCTTTTGACCAGAATTGAAATCGCTTCAGCAAGTGCATTAGGATCACGTACCGGGACCAAAAAACCATTGACACCATGTTCAACCACTTCGTTGCAACCTGGCGAATTCGTAGTAACAATTGGCAAACCCATTGAAGCTGCCTCAAGCAGAACACGAGGAATTCCCTCGCGATAAAAAGAAGGTAAAACAAAGATGTCAGATACCGCTAAAATATTAAAAATATCATTCCGTTTACCTACCCAAATAACTGTTTGCTTGAGTTCAGATAACTCCGCTGTCGTAAGGGGATCCACACTTTCCTCATCAAGTGGACCAACAAGTAGAAAGCTTACTTGGGGATTGAACTGTCGAACGGTCTTAGCAGCTTTAACAAATTCCATCACCCCTTTAGAACGAATGAGACGGGAAACCATAGTTATAACTATTTCATCGTCCCGAACTCCTAAATCTGCCCGTATTTTTTTTTGCTCAATCTGAGAAACTCGGTTTGGATTATATAAATCACACCGAACACCCGACCCAGGGATAATCACTGCTTTGCTCTTAGGTACAATACTTTCCGCAATAAACATTTGAGCATCACCATGCGTCTGAAAGATTGTTACATCAGAAAAATAGCAAGCTAGTTTTTGTAACAGTTGATATACCGAGCGGATTAAACGAATTCTTAAATTGTTACTGACATAAAGTGAGCCTAGTCCAGGCAGGGTTCCAATGACGATAGGCACATTGGCTAAACGAGCAGCCAACCGACCTAATACAGCGGGTTTGGTATCGAAGGTATGAACAATTTGAGGTTGGAGCCGCCTGAAAAGCTTCAATAAGTAGCCAATGGTCACTAAATCGCTGATAGGATTAACTTGCCTAGACAATGGATAAACATGATAAGTAAAACCAGCTTTCCTAAAGCAGGGATTAAGTTCATGAGATGAACCAATGGCAATAAAGTAGAATTCATTACGCATAAACCGCATTAAATCCAGACGGGCGTCTACGTCCGGACCTCCTACAATTAGAACGATTGGAATTGTACTTGGCACTATAGTAAATTGTTAAGAGCCATTTATTGCTTCCAAGCGGTCACCAACACTAACTAATTTCAACGCACTACTTGTATTTTTTTAGCAGAGGTAAACAACTGGACGTACAGCTCCTCTTGCTCTCTCACTTTGTCTTCCAACCGGAAATACTTGATGATGCGTTGGTAACCTGCCTGCCCCATTTGGTATCGAAGTCTGGTATCACGCATTAAACGTCCTAAAGCAATAGCAAGGGCTTTTCTGTTATTTGGTGGAACCAAAAAACCTGTCTCTCCATCTATTACCAGTTCAGGTATACCTCCCACACGTGTAGCTACAACTGGTAATCTACTTGCCATAGCCTCCATTATTGCTCCAGGCATTCCTTCCCAATAGGAAGCCAATACAAAAATATCTGAGTCAGCTAAGACCTCTGGTATGTCAGTTCTCTGACCTAAAAACCATGTGATCTGTAAAAGTCCCAATTCTTCGACCTTGGCTTCAATCGCTTTTCGCAAAACGCCATCCCCTACTAACCAGAGATAGAACGATAAACCTTCCCTATTTAGAAGATGAACTGCATCCAGCAAAACCTCGTGCCCTTTAGCTACTCGCATATTGGCTACACAGACCAATACTAGTTTTCCTGAATCAATACCCAAAGAAGAACGCACCTGACCAGGGGAAACAGACTCAAAGGGCGTGGAATCTAAACCATTCTGAATGACTCTAATCTTATTTCGGGGAATACATTCTACGCTGGATAAACGCTCCGCTGCAGCATAGGTATTCGAGATATATAGGGATACCCACCGAGATGTAATCCGGTCCAACCATACATGCCACTTATTACGCCAAGAATCTATACTATGCTGCGATGTTACTATGGTACGACAACCCACCATTCTGCCCAAAACTCTTCCTAAGAGGTTCGCCCGCAGACCATAAATATGAACAATATCAAACTTACCAATCTTTAAGAACCTCAATAAATCCCATATTACCCAAAATAAAGAACGTTTGTGGTAATTTAAATGATAAACCAGAAAACCCTCGTTCTTGTAAAACTCACTGACTGGCCCTTCCTCGTCCAGGAAACAGATAGTAATGTCAAACTGATTCCGGTTCATCCTACGAATAATTGAAAAATTCATCAGCTCACTTCCACCAAGAATGGCTCCACTTTGGAGCGAAAGAACCCTGATTTTCAAGACTACTCCTTCTTTTTTGAACAATATTTGTATTTTCTTGAAAAAGTGGGATTTTAACTTCTTCTATTTTGTTATGAATTGCTATCTAAAGTGGGCACTTTAATGCCCTTGCCCTCTGAAGTATTTCTTGGGAAATAACTTGGTTTCGTTCTTTTTGAACTCTCTGAACGATATTGCTTCCTGCTATCAAAAAGCCTATCAATATCCATGGAGTATCCGACACAAGGGCACCATGAGTTAGAAATTGCACCGTATAACCAATAAGAGCAACGAGTGTAGATTCTACTACCACTCCTGATAAGAATACTGGTTGCACATCAATAATTTTTGAGCGCCTGACTTTCCTAGCAAGAATAAATATGAACGACGCCAGAGTTAAAATACCAAAAACACCCCCCGCTGCGGCAAAAGTTAACAGTAAATTGTGTGGCTGCTCTGCAAGGCGAAGTGGCCAGCCCGTAGCTAGAAAGCGATAATTCCCAAGACCAATACCACCGAGAGGATAATTTGTAAGGATGTACCCAATCATTTTGGTTTGACGAAGCCGCTGTTCGTAGCCTTCTGGAGTATTACCCACTCCCGTGCCAAATAGCCTAAATTGCCATGCCGGGTGAAATAAAATGAATACCAGTAATGCTCCTACTCCTACGAGTATAAGTAAACTGACCTTGAACCTCCGATGACTACGCAACCGATATACTAAAAACAACAAACCTAGTAGAACAGCAAAAATACCACCACGATTAAATGCAATAATAAGCGGCCCAGAGCAGAAAAATACGACTATCCAATCTAAATGTTTCTTCCGAAAAAACGCAATCGGCCACTGAAGAAGTAAACTAACATAGAAAGGAAAATAAGCACTCAAGAAACAACCCAATCCGGTGATACTAGTAAATGAGCCTGTTGCTCTGGGGATATCGCGGAAAAACATGGGCCCGCTACCCAAGATAGGTTGTCCGGTAAACCATTGAAAGTATGCAATGGAGGATGGAATTACTGCCGACAACATGAATAGCACAACAGCAAACCTCAGTGAGCGTTCATCTGTCAGTAGATTTACCATTACTACCACAAGACCAAAGAGGCATAATAGACTCCAAACGGTAGTGAGTTCCTCGGAAGGACGAAAACTATTCGGATAGTGCAACATTATGAGTATGACTGTTATACCAATAGGCCATTCCAAACCCGTCAATTGTAATCGGCGCCTTCTTATCGATATCTCTGCCAGCAAGCCTAGTATGGGTATAACCATAGCCACTTTCGGAAGATAAATAAGGTCACTTTCTAAATACAGTGCCTTAAGAGGCAATAAAAGTAGAACGAAGCCTAATGCGAACACGGGGTACCGGATTCCTAACAGGAGTCCATAACCGACCAAAAGACCCAAAAGTATATTGTCCCAAGAGATTCCCAAACGGAGGTAAACCCAGAATACTAGCAAAAGTATAGCAAGAACTATTCCCGCTGCAACACTCCAGCGTGATAGCAAAGCAAACTTCTTATGCCACAGCATTATCATCTTGTGTCTCGCTCCGAGTTTAAACCAAAATAGGAATGTAGGGCATGCGCCATAACCAAATTGAGTTGATCAAGCGTGTGTTGCTGTGCATACTCCAGCCCACATTGAGCTATTTTACCAAGCATCTCCCTATTTTCGGCTAACGTCTTTATGGCGGATACAATATGTTCAGGGCTGCCGGGCTCTATAAGTATACCCCGCCCATCTTGTAACAACTTAGGAATAGCACCAACTCTAGAAGCTATTACAGCCAATCCATACGCCATACCTTCCATGACGACTTTTGGGGACATCTCATTTAGCGAAGGAACAACAAGTATATCTGCATTCTTATAAAACTCCGAAACTTTTTCCCGAGAAAGCCTTCCTATAAAATGCACCCGCTCTTGAATCCCTAGACGGTAAGCCTGGCTTTCAAGCTGTATACGCTCCAGCCCATCTCCGACTATTGTGAGCTTCCAATTCAAACTTTGTAGTCTAGCCACTGCTTCCAGGAGATGTTGAAGCCCCTTCTCCGGACTTAACCTTCCCACATAGAGAATTGATATGTGGTCATCATTTCTTATTACAGCTTTTGTAGTCGATGGTAACTCACACCTCCATACACTGGTATTCACTACGGGCACAAGAGTGGCCCTTGCGTGTTTGAGAACACTAATTTCAGGCACAAAAACCAGCCAGTCTTTCAGTAAATGAGGTATAAGCCATGCAAAAAATGAGGCCACAAGCCGCCTATACCATGAGTTGTTACAAGCAAGAATTCTACCGGGCCAGTCCGCAGCTAACCATACAAATGTAGGCTTTTTCTGCCATCGCATTACTAGAGCACCTAAAACCCCAATATAATTAGGTATACGGACCTGAACAACATCAACTCGCCTACAAAAACACCAAATGCACCAAAATAGATAAGGACTAATCAGGAGAAACAACAACTTATCTCGAATAGAAGCCACTGGCACATTAGGTAAAGGGTTTACCAGCAACCCTTTGAAAGTAAGATTATCAACACCTTCGGGAAACGAACCTTTACAAACTGGAGCACAGATGGTTACCTTCTCGAATAACTGCTTCAGAGCTTCCATCTGACGGGGAAATCCCCCCTCTGTGTAATACTCCCCATCTCGTTCATAAAGCACCTTATGTGATATAACACCAAGATGCAACGGAAAATTCATTATGTCCTAGCCTCTAGTAACTGCCTGTACAACGCGGCATATTGGTGGGCAACTCGATTTATGTCGAAGTTCTTTCTTACATATTCATACGCCTTAAGCGCCAGATGTCGTGCCGTAACACCGTCGCGTAAAACCGAGACAATCTCTTCGGCGAGAGCCTCCGGATCATTTGGTTCGAAAAGCAATCCTGTTTCACCATGGATAACCACATCTTCATTTCCGGGTATTCGAGATGCTACTACTGGTACCCCAGCTCGGATCGCTTCAAGTAAGCTGTTACTAATCCCCTCATAGAAACTGGGACTGACGTAACATACTGCCTCTCTGTAGTAATTATCGATGTTGAATGGATCTATTCGACCTATAAATTGAACCCTGTCATGTATCCCAAGCTTCCTACTCAACAATTTTAAATCAAGCTCCTGGGTGCCTGAACCGATCACTATCAATTGCGCGGCAGGACACACCGATATAACTCTTGACCATGCCCTAAGAAGCAAATCCACTCCTTTGCCCGGCTCCAATCTACTAACGGTTAAAACCACATTGCTTGTTAAAGTTCTGGGTTTCGCCCTAAAAACTTCACCAAAATCAATTCCATTCGGAATTAAATGAATTTTGGGGCGTTTTAGTTTTTCACCAAGAATCTGCTTGTTTTCCTTATTAACCACAACAACAGCATCTAACAACAAATCCAAGGGACGTGCCTTTTGCCGAATAAAGTATTCGGCAGAAGCAGTTCCAGGAATCTTACAAATTGTCGGCTTACCAGTTAACCTTCCTGTAATCCCAGCAACCAAAGCCGATGAAAAAGGTTGATGAGCATGATAGACATCAAAGAATAAGCTATTTTTCCAGCAAAACCATAACCAGACTCCAGCTGAAAGCGCCGATCCTATTTTATTACGGTGGTGGAAACCAACTCGAATCACATTAACACCTTTCAGGTTCTCCCGCTGAGGTGTTCCAGGCCATCTGCGAGTCAATATGGTAGCCTCAACACCAAACTTGGGTAAAGCACGTGCTAAAAGAAATGCCTGCTTTTCTGCACCTCCTATTTGGGGATAAAAAGAAGAAATAACCATCAATACTCGGATCACAACTATACTTTCCTTCGTAGTTCAATAATGAAAAATCTACAAAACATTTAACGGTACCTAGCCGACAACTTACGGTAAAGTTCGGTAAATTTATCCAAGCTACTCTCCACGCTTAAATGTTGTTCAACCCAACGTCGGGCCTGTTCCCCAATAACCCTTCTTTTTTCAGCATCACCCAAAAGCTCTAGAATTGCTGTTGAAATAGATTCTGGATCCCTAGAAGCTAAATAGTATTCTCGCCCTGCCTGACCCAACTCTGCAGACAAACCAAGAAACGGTGTCAAAATACATGGCAACCCAGTAGCCATTGCTTCTGGCACTGCGTTTGTCATCCCCTCTCGAACTGAGGGTAAAACAAATACATCAGCAGCTCGAAGAAACACCTCTACGTTGTGTACTGTTCCTGTAAAAATAATTTGTTCAGGCGCTGGAGACTCTGCTACTAATCGGTCAATCTTGTTGTAAAAACTTTGGTGCTTTAGCTGATCCTTATGAAAAGGCCCAACCAATATCAGCTTGGCTTTATGATAACGGCGGGCAACCTCATACCAGCTAGTCACAAGGATATCTACCCCCTTTCGAGGTAAAATACCTCCTACAAAGACAACTACCTGACTGTCAGGCTGTATACCCAGTAGTTCCCGCAGTTCCCACCGTTCATTCTGTGACTCTGCTGGGCGGAAACGAATCAAATCCACTCCGTTAGGAATAGTCTCGATATGTGCCATAGGAACCCCATTAGTTCTAAGCTCCTGCGCCATAACCTCAGTGCTCGTAACCACATAATCGAAGGATTTAAAAAGCCATCGCCGATAGACCTTGCGCAAACGCTTCTTTATCCATGAGCTGTCATTTCCTCCCATAAGCGTAAAGACAAATATGCAAGGAATACCAAGCTTCCGTAACATCCAGACAAAAGGACTGTTCCAATAACTGGGATTTAAAAACTGTAGAACGTCTGGCCGTCTTTTGCTCCACAAAAGCCACCTAATCAGCTTACTTAAAAGGATGAAATCACAATACCGTGAGCTTTTGTCTACTGATACTCGTTGTACTGGAATACCATCCACAACCTCAAAAGGTGATAGCCCTGGATATTTAATGGTAAATACCTGTAAATGTATCCCCCTCTCCCTTAAACCTGGTGCATATCGACGAAACCGTTCTCCAGCACCACTAAATATTGGGTAAAACCAATTACAAACAACACATACATCAACCGGATTATCTGAAGATAGTAATCTTTGATTAGTTATTGTGTTGCTGTTCATCTTGCTTTTAATAAATGATTAATGATACCGCTGACTCTTTTGGTCGTCTCCTTTGCGTTGAACATCGTCTGAACTCTTTCCCTAGCCTTTTCTCCCATGCGGGTTCTCAAGGATAAATTACCCAAGAGTTCCCCAAGAGCTTCCTTCATGGCAGATATATTACCAACAGGAACTAAAAAACCAGTCTCTCCATGAATTACCATCTCCTTAATACCATCTACATCAAAAGCCACTACAGGAAGCTTGGCAGCCATGGCTTCCAAAACTGCCCGGGGATTGGGATCCTTTATAGCGGTATGAAGAAAAATATCACATCCTTGAAGAAACTTTGGGACATTGTCACAAAATCCTAAAAAGCGCACCTTTTCTTCCAACTTACAACGAAATACTTCCTGTTGTAAGCAAAGAGCGTATTCCGGTTCGAGGTCTAACCTACCCAGAAAAACGAATATAGCTGTAGGGTGATTCTTCAGAACCTCAGTCGCTACTTTGACTGTATATCCTTGACCCTTGCGGACACAAACGTTACCAACACTGACAATTACTAAATGCTCCTGTGAAATTCCTAACGTACAAGACACACCCTGCCTTGCTCCCATCACATCTGTTTGAAATTCCTCTAAGTCAACACCGTTGTAAACGACATTAATGTCCTTTTTGGGCACATAATGCTTCACTGATTGGGCGCAGACCTGCGAGACAGCAATGATTGCATCGGCATACTTTAGAAAGAAGGCTGTTCGCCAGTGTGCCTCCCACAACATTTCCCGAATGTGCCATACAAAAGGTCTTCCAACCAGTTTGGAAGCGATAAGGGCGTTGCGTGTACCTGAACTGTAATTGTTGCCATAGACCAGATCAAATCTCCCTTGAAAAATTAGACGCGACAGCCACGGGATACAAGACCACGTCAACCCAGACGGTTCTACCCGATAGGTAGGAATACCCATTCCTTTGAGAACCCCAAAGACTTCTCCACAACCAGGAGCTACCACAGCAATTTCATGCTCTTGACTAAGATACTTAATCAGCTTTAACAGACTATATACGGGTCCACCCAAATTAGACTTATGGGAAATAAAAAGAAGTCTTGCCAATTAGCTTCTCCCTATCTACATAACTTTTAAATTCAAGAAGAACTTACACCGGATGAGTTTATAAAGGAGTTTTTTGAGGATGTTTAATATTCACCAATTTTTGCGAAACTTCTCCGAAAAACCTAATTTTATAAAAAGTCAGAAACTTCTCCAAAACCTTTCCCCCATCATTGCGTAACCACCACAGTAAATAGCGAACTTCACTGCTTCCAACAGCGTATGAAAACAATGTATAACTAAGAATCCCGATACCTATTAAAGCACCCAACCGAATAAGGTTGACCCATTGTAACTTATCTCCTGGAGCTCTTCCGATCTACTTAGCTACAACAAGCACTACGACTGCCATACTCAGAGAAGAAATAAGGGTCTTAAAAAGGGAAAACAAAATACGACCCCAATTGAGGTCACCAATCTTTCTTCGTAAGGCAACTATTAAAAGGAATGCGTTGATTAAATAGACCACTGAGGTAGATAGGGCAATCCCAATATAATCAAGCCATTGTATGAATATCAAATTGAAAATGATATTGCTAATAAATGTCCAAATACCAATCCATAGAATTATTCGTGTTTCTTTTAGGGAATAGAGTGCAAGCGCAAGAATTCCACTGGGAACGCCTACTATAAGTGGGCCAAAGTAGAAAGGTAAAGCAGCCCAAGTATTCTCGGTAGATATTATATTAAATTTCCCATGTTGAAATAGTGTAACTATAGCCGGTTTTGCTAAACACAATAAACCTACAAAGGCTGGAATTACCATGAATACGGCAAAACTCAAACTGGATTCCACATCCTGCCGGAGCTCTACTCTCTTCTTATACGCCGCCAGACGGGAAAACTTAGGAAAGACAACCTGCATTGCTGTGGTTAATATGGTCATAGGAACATGTATGAGTAAATAGGCATAGTTCAGAAACGAAATGCTACCTACTGTCAGAAATGAGGCAAAGAAACGATCCACTAGTTCTTGAGCTCGTGAAAAAAAAGCCGCACCCATCAACGGCAATGTAACACGAATGAAACGAAACACTTCTTTATCATTCCAATTTAAACAAAACGGACTATAGGAAAAACCTTTCCAATGAATTCGCAGAGTTAAAACACCGCAGGTAATTATTCCATCTAATAACATCCCTACAGCCATACTATAAATCCCAATATAAGAAGAGAATATAACTACTGAGCCAATAGTGGTAATCAACCCTATTAACCGCAATGCTTGAGGTAGAACAAAATCGTTATAGCTGAAGAGAATAGCAGTAAAAATGCTAACAATTAGGTTGAAAGCAGTTATCGGAACAGCTATACGGAATAGTTTGGCAAATAACAACCTCGCTTCGGGTTCGAGTCCGGCACCCAAAACCACCGCCACCTTGTTAGCTAGCACCCACCCCAAAACAATGAAAATCAAACAAATAAGCCAAAGTCCATTAATAACTGTACTTGCCATACGCCAAGCATTCTGCTCTCCAAATCGCTCCCGCACCTCAACGAAACTGGGAACAAGAGCCTTGTTCGCTGCTACTGCCACAACACCTGTGAACCAAGTTACCACTCCCATTACCAGCAAAAAGACATCCATCTCGCGTGATGTGCCAAATATGCCTGCATAGATCGTCCGGGCCACTAGACCAATCAATAATTGAGTCAAAGATAAGATCCCTAAAAAAAAACCAGATCTCACAAACTGCGCCCCACCTTTTCCGAATACATTGAAATTCCCTTTCTTTTAACCCTTAACTTTTGCCAATACCATCATCCTCCCACTCTGGCCCAATTTCCCCCATACGATACCAAGAAACCGAAGAATTTGCTCCGGCAGTGAGTTTATCCAAACTAACCTCCTTGCTATACGTCCGTATGGTTGAGGGGCACTTAAGGCATTACGTATGCTTCCTAACAAGTTCAATAAATTGGGTTCATGCTCTATAGCAATGACCTCAAAACCTCCATTGCGAAGAATCTTGGTTAGTGTTTCAGGCGTAAAGTGGTATAAGTGTCGCGGGAGTTTCCATGCATACCAGTAGGGTCCAAACCAATGCGTTTCTATTGTACTAATATCTGGAACCGACAATATTAACAGTCCATCCTTCCGAATCACTCGCTTTAATTCCAATAAACTGGCAATTGGATCATGCATATGTTCTAAAACTGCCCACATAGTTACAACATCACAACTCCTATCGGTCATTCCTATTAAAGGTAGCTTCGCTTGAAAAACATTAATCCCCCACCTCTCCTTGGCTGTTACCAAGGGTTTAAATGTTAAATCCAAACCAACGCACTCCCAACCAGCCCTCTTTGCTTTCCAGAGAAATATTCCACTACCACAACCAACATCTAAAAGCCTACCTTGAGTTCGATAAGGGGGTAATTTACTATAAAAACTACTATACAGTCGTCTCCCAAGCCAAGCAAGGAATAACTGTCCAATGTCATGTTTAGAAATCTCACCCCGATATCTTCTAAGATAAGCCCCTTCAGCAGCATTCTTTAAACGCTCAATCCAATAACTCCTTATGTTCCGCTTCGAAACGGTCAAATGATAAGGTCCATAGCCTTCATGGTAATAACGTATCATTTCAGACGAAGTGGGTCTAGGATTCGTATACACAAGCCCACAAGATAGGCATCGCACCACCTGGAAGATTTCGTTTGTTGCCCCGAAGTCAAAATCCCAGCCCTCTAATACAATCTCTGAATCTTGGCTACCACAGATAGCACATTGAACCCATTCCAAAGAAACACCTCTCTATTACGAGAATTTATTCCCATAAGACTTGATCGCTTTCAGTGCTCCTATTAGTTTCTGTACACTCACTTCAAACGAATATTCCTGAATTGCAATCCTCCTTCCTTCCTCCCCCATCCGCCTTCTTAACTCATGATCTCTGATCAACCGTTCCAAAGCTTGCTCCCACTCTAACACCGAGCGGACAAGAAATCCATTAACTCCATCACGCACGATGTTCACGTTTACTCCTACCGGTGAAGCAACGCACGGAATACCCATAGCCATATATTGCAGGAGCTTATAACCGCCTTTACCTCGTGTCCACTCATTGTCGGCTAGGGGCATGATACCAATATCAAAACGAGCTAAATCATCTACCTCGCTATCAAGCGACCAAGGCTTGATAGTTACGTAAGTTGGTTCAACGCCTAACAACCCTGTAGCACCAACCAATTCTACTCTCACATTGGGATACTTAACTACCAATTTGCGCAAAACAGGCCATACTAGCTCAAGGTCAGGTGTCGTTGTAGAACTTCCAATCCAGCCAATAACTACCTCCCGGCCGTTGACTATTTTGGCACGTGGCTGATAACGATTGATGTCAATAGGTCCGGTAATGATCAGAATATTATATTGCCCCAATGTCTCTACTTGCCGCCGATTGTATTCATTCTCTAAAACAACCAAATTACTATGTTTCACAATATGGTCAAATCGATGTCGATCTCTAGAGATACTCAGCCCGGATGGGTTAATAGTATAAATTGCATCGTCAAAATCAAAAACAATTGGTTTTCCGAGCCATTGAATTAAGATAAAAATCCACTCCGGAATCAAAACTTTTTGAATAAAGATCACATCATAGCAAAATACGTTAGCCAGGAATCTAACAAAACGCATCCACGGCAAGACATACTTGCGCCACAAACGCCTTACTTCAGTCTCCTTGCCACGTGCCCGTTCCCCCTGAACAACAACTTTACATTTAGCTCCCCATTCCCTTAAGTAAGGGATATATTGAAAAACTCGTGTTCGTGAACTAGCCAGTTCTATTGACCCTAAGGTAAGAAATAGAATCTTCATCACTGATTTGGTCTAAAACTCGTCACTGCATTAACAACAGTATCAATATCAGCATTTGTCATATCTGGATATAACGGCAATGTTACTAACTTTTTCCAAACAAACTCGGTTACAGGCACGTCAGCACAGTAATCGCGGTACATCTCATAATAATGATTGGGAATATAATGCACACTGGCAGATACCCCACAATTCTGTAGATGAGTAATGAGCGGATCACGAAACGACGTCTTAATAACATAGTTGTGATGAGCACTTTCTACATAACTTTTCTCCACTGGAGTTCTAAGCCAATCTAAATCGCGAAACGCAGCATTATAGATAGAAACAATTTGTCGACGCTTCCTATTGAGGTCTTCAAGACGACGCAACTGTACTAAACCAATAGCAGCAGCAATATCATTCATGTGATACTTATAACCAAGTTCCTCAACCTCATAGTACCAAGAATAGTGTTTACCTACCTCAGAACGTTTCCAGGTATCCTTGTTAATGCCACACCAACGCAACTTTCGTAAACGTTCTGCTTTTTCCTCATCATTCGTTACAACCATACCTCCTTCCCCAGTCGTGAGATTCTTCACTGCATGAAAACTAAAACAAGCTATGTCTCCAAGCGTACCTGCGGGACGCCCTTTGTATTTAGCTCCGCAAGCATGTGCAGCGTCTTCAAGAATCAAAATCCTCCTGCTACGAGCAACAGTCAACAGTTCATCCATATCACAAGGATGACCACCATAATGCATACAGATAATTAATCGCGTTCTTGGTGTGATTTTTTGTGCAACATCATCCGGATCAATCGTTAAAGTATCAGGGTCTATATCGGCAAATACCGGCGTTGCCCCCTCGAAAAGAATGGCATGATTTGTTGAAACAAACGTAAGTGAAGGTGTAATAACCTCATCTCCTGGCCCTATCCCCAAAACTTTTATGGCCAAATGCAGTGCTGCGGTACAAGAATTCATAGCTACCGCATACTTCACGCCCAAGAACTGAGCAAACCGCTCCTCAAACTCTTTGGTCTTCGGCCCTAAACCAAGCCACCCCGACAACAGCACCTCCCTAACCGCTTGAACCTCCTCCTCAGTTATGGATGGCTTAAAAACTGGGATCGTCTCCATCTCCTATCTACCTTTCTAAGTAGAAGACAATCAGATTATCTTGCTGCCCCGTTTGTTAAAACCCCCAACCCTAAATAGAAAAGTTGAGGTTTTGTCAAAGCCATTTTCAAAAAGAAAGACCTCAGTTCATCACGTGTCCATCTTTGAAAAATACCCTTAAGCCCCCTGTCAATTTTCCCCAATAAATTGTCATAATTTTCATTGTTAAATCGGTTCAAAACGTTTCTAATCAGAAGATGAAGATCCAGTTCGAGATTGAGATCACGAAGCTCCCTTTTATAGTTCCTTCCATTAAGAATTGCACTGGCAAGTGCTTTTGCCCCATAAAGTCCTGTGACCACCCCACCCACCGTGGTTACCTTTACCTGAGCAGCAGAATCACCCACAAGGAAGACTTTCTTACCAAAAGCATTTCTCCCATTCACCCAGCTCGCCTTATGAAGAGGAACCTTGCCTTCCTGAAACTCAAGGGGCCTAAGATTCCTTTCTTCTAAAAAAACTTTAAGGCTTTCATTTGCCTGCTTAGAGTTATCTGCAATTAAACCAATTGATGCCAGCCGATCTGACTCTGGAATTGACCAGAAAAAATACCTTGTATGATTTGAATCGAACCATACCTGACAGGTATCAGCACCCACTCCCTCCTGTAAAACTACTTTTGCCTGAAGCAATGCAGCGGTTGAATAGTATCCATCGCAGTAAACTGCCCGCGCAACTTTACTCGAAACCCCGTCAGCCCCTACGAGTATGTCGGCAATTAAAGTGAACGTATCCATCGTTATGAGATTTTTTAAACTTACAGCAATCTTTTCTCCAATATAATGAAAACTTTCAAATTGGTGGTTCAAAATAATCCTTGCACCCACTACTTCTGCTTGATGAGCTAAAAGTTTAATCAGCCTTTCCCTCTCTATGACTAACTCAGGAGTAAGAAGGTCCAGCTCTACCTTTTTTGACAGTGAAAAAAATTCATATCTCATTACTTTATTTATAATAGCCTCTTCAGGTTCGAATCCGAGAACTTCATTGACTTTGCTTGTAACAATTAACGTCCTTGCAGGAGGACCCAATCTTTCCATTTGGTCGTAAACCTCAACCCTAACCCCCTTCCTTGCCAAGAGGTAAGCACAGTATAAACCCGAAATTGATGCACCAATAATTACAACCTTCATTAATTTAATCTCCTCTTGTTAGATAAATAGGCTTCCGCCATCCCGAAATTTATGTCATTTCGGCCAAAATAGTGGTCAATTTTTGCTAGTTGCCGAATCAAACGGCCCTTTCTCTTTTATACAGTCGCCCACTCAACCGGGCAGACAAAAGGAACAAAAAAATATTTAATCAAGCTACCTTCTTTAACTGCCATTTTGAAATTTGTACAGGAACCTCAACTCCGAGCATGCCTAGAAGAATTCGCACCCTTCCCTGATCAGAAATCTTTTTCTGAAAAACTCCTATCAAATCTTTAAAAACCCCTGAACAGATTTGAACCTGGTCACCTTCTTTAAACTCTTCTTCTAACCTTACAACATTTCCCTCCCCCACCCTCTCTCTGATCATCTCAATCACTTTTTCAGAGATGGGTATAGGACCATCTGCAAACCCGAGGACCTTGTTCACTCCCCTTGTATATTTCACCTGAAAATAGTGAAACTCTATATCTAACTTTCCAAAAAGGTAGTTGGGGAAGAGGGGTTTAGTCTTTGTGACAATCTTTCCATTAATATAATGGTGTACCTCAATAAGAGGAAGAAAGGTTTCAATCCCCTGGTTGATTAGATTCCTTTCCACCCGATGTTCGTTTGCAGGCTTGGTCTGGATGACATACCACAGTCTTGAAGAAGGTTGCTTCATTTGGTTTAGTTTACCTATCTGGTCTTTATGGTTCATATGGTCACCTCAGCCTTTTTACCAACATTGATCCGAAGAACGATAGCCCACAGTAAAGTATAAAGAAAGGCATTGGCAGGAACCTGAATGTTTCGCTCCACAAGGCTGTGAAACATTAGAGCAAGGATTCCCACCAATCCACCTATTCCAATATATCTTTCGGGTTCTTCATAAGAAAGGGAACGAATCTTAGAGACCGCTTTATAAAAAAGGTAAATAAAAAGAACCAGAAGCACCCCTGTTCCCAAAAACCCTACTTCTGATGCCAATTGAAGCCAATCACTTTCAGCATGGGTTGCAAGTCCTCTTGTGTGGAATGAGCGATACATGGGAAAGATGTTAATAAAGGTCCCAAGTCCTGAACCAAATAAGGGGTAGTCTTTTAAGATCTGAATGGTATTTGACCAAAAGACCCACCTAAATTTAAACTTTTCCGAAGTTCCCAAAAAACGACTTATAACTTCATCAAGCCCTATCCAGAAAGCCCAAAGAACAGCTAGCCCCAGTATCAAAACCGAACTCTTTGATAACCGTTCCCCTTTTTGAGGCCCCCTAAAAACAAGGCTTAAAAGTGTAAATGAAAGCAGAAGACTTATAATCCCCATTCGAGAGGCTGAAAAGAGAAGAGCAAGGATCATAATGATAATTCCAAAGGCAATAAGGATAGTCTTACCATCGAAGTTGGATAGCCTATCACGCCAACCAATAAATTCTCCCCACTTCAGGGACTTTCTGTAAAATAGATATCCCATAGCAAGAGGTATAACCATTAGTAAATAGCCAGCAAAATAGTTGCGGTTGGGAAAAGTCCCCGTAACAGAGGAAATTCTTTCAGACATATTGATATGAAGAATGTGCCGATGACCACTGAAAAACTCAAACATTCCATAAAGGGATTCAGCCACCCCCATAAAGAGAATAGTTAAAATCAAAAAGTTCCGGGTTTTTTCACTTAAGTCTTTCCAGAATAAAAAAAATAAGAAGAACCCAGAGAGGGTGAGCCATTTGAAGAACTCGACCCTAGTAAGAAAAGGAACAAAACTTAAAGTAGTCCTGGATAATTGATCATTGAAAAATAGTAACTTATTACGCAAGGAAAAAGTTTTCGACGAAATGACCTTTATCAGGTCAGAGGGAAGAGGAATAGTCTGTAATAGAACGATAAGAAGAAAGAGAGAGAGAAGAATTATTACAACAGCAAATTGCTTCCATTCCACAGATGGATATGGATTGCATAATGTAGAATAGCGAGTTAAAGATAAAGAGTTTGAAGTTACAAGTTGCTGAATTGCCCAAAAGATAAGGATAAGAAGAATACCCAACTCCATTAAAGAAAATGCCCAAAGCTCCATTGAACCAAAGGCAATGGGTGTAAATAAAAGCAGAGAAATAAAATTAAATATGATAAAATAGTTAATCATATTTCAATATAAGTATTACTTTAAAACTACTAGAAAATTTCTCTTTTTATAAGGGGATGGGAGCAGGTATATTGGGAAGATAACCATTGAGAACGGCTAAAGGATTTTCCTTCACCATTTTCCGTGCTTCATCTTCACCTATAAGTTTTTCAGCAATTTTTAATGCTTTCGAAAGAATTGGTGGTCTACCATTTATGGAATGGGCATCTGAGGCGATAAAATGAACGAGTTTATGCCGAAGAAACTTTTCTGCTACCTTTTTTACCTCAGACCCAAATTCACCTGTCAGGCTCATGGCTGTCAGTTCACCTAGACATCCCATCCGAACCATCTCATAGTATCGTTTAGGTCTCTGGGAAATCTCAAGATTCCTCTCTGGATGGGTAATGATCGGTGTGATTCCCCTTCCTAAAAGTTGAAATAGAAGATCTTCTGCCCTATAAGGAATCCCTTGAAAGGGGAATTCAATCAAGACAAACTTCCCTTCATCCCCTATAGTAAGGAGATGACCATCCTCAATTTTTCTCAAAAGGTCCTCGGAAAAATAAACATCTGCTCCTGGAATGATCCTTAATTGTAATTGCGGATTGTCAGATTCGGAATTAGTTGATAGAAAAAACTGTCTTAAGGCATCTTTGAGTTGACTAATTTTTTTCAGGATTATTGAACGATTATTTGAATAAACCCCTTTTATGACGTGAGGAGTAGCAACAACGGTCCTAACACCATCTCGATAGCATATAAGGCACATTTGAAGGGCCTCCTCTAAACTGTCGGGCCCATCATCCAGTCCTGGCAGAATATGACAATGAAGGTCAATCATCTTTACCTCATCAGGAAGATTTTTGATGCTGATAATCGAGCGAAAGAATCTTTAACTTCCCACCCTCCTTACCAAGGACCCAGCAAATATTTCCCTTCCATAATCTTTCTTGGCCTTTCTTTGTCACCTGAAATATCTCATATCGGCCTTTGACTTCAACTGTATTTTGGTAAATTTTCATCTCTATTTCTTCAATCCGATATCGAACCTCTTTACTATTGTTAAAGAAATTGGTGTAGACCTCTTTAATTCTTTCCAAATTTTCCCTTCGATTCTGAATTGCTTTTAGAGAAAAGAGAGATAAAAAACCATCTATATCCCTCTGATTATAATACTCGGTATAACGAATAAAGAACCTATTTACTTCCTCTTCAGTTGTTAAGGTAGATGGAGTTGAAGGCTGTGCGATTTGAAATTGATTCTCTGAGTCACTTGATTTATAAATTGAATCGGCTTCGGTAACCTGAAGGGATTGTGCAATTGGATGGGATGGGCTTACTCTTTCTATAATGGGCGATATAGTTGGTTCTATCTTTTTGAAAAAAAGTGAATCAGTCTTCTCGAGAAATTGAACATCTGTTGTCAGTATTGGATTTGAATTCGATTGAGGAGCAGAATCGGCTGCATCCTTTTTTTCAGACGTCACCTCTTTTTCAAGAGATGGTGTTGCTAAAAAAGTATTTAAATTGTCTTTTGATGGGATAGCAGGTGGTGGAGTATTCTTTTGAGACATCCCTTCAGGTTTGCCCCTTAAAAAAGGAGTAACAGGACCCGGATCAAATAATTTCTCCCGGTAAGGGATTACCTTATTTGAGATTATGGGAGTTTGACTTGAACAGGAAGAAGGGGACAAAGGTTGATTCCATATGGTATAAAGGGCCAATGAAAGGATAAACCCTGCCAAAGTAATGATAAACACCGAAACCTTTACCTTCTTAAATCTTCTCTCCTTCTTTTTATAAGCCCACCTAAGATCGTACTCAGCCCTTGTTGAAGGGTGCTTCAGTACTTGATAGGCTTCATTGATATCTTTTAACCTTCTATCTTCAATACCTCCTTTTTTTATTTGGTCAGAATGAAACTTTTTTACTAATCGAATCCAACTATTCCTAATTTCTTCATCAGGGGCGCCTCTTCTGACCCTAAGAATTTTGTAGTAATCTTTCATTTGCCAAATTATTTCTTTTCCATTAAAGAAAAATTATCAATCCAGACTGTTCCTGCAATGAAACGGTCAAATTTATTACTCCTTTCCCTTCTAAGCCTGACTATACCTCCTTGGGAATTTATTGGCGTTTTAAATGCAATGGTTAATTCTTTCCAGTCGTTGTCTCCCATCAGAGACTCAGAATATTGGTGAAATCCCGTGCCCACTCCTAATACCTCTACTTTCAGTCCACTCTTCGTAGTTATTCCATTGGTCTTCATTCTGCCTTTCAAAATGTAATTGGTCCCGGGTTCCCATGCAACATATTGATAAAGGTGGTAAAAATTCACATTCTCCTTTCCATCGAATACCATCTTAAGTGAAGCCTCCCCTTCAAAAGCAGTCGTTGAATCAACCGTCATCTCCACTCCTTTGACCTTCCCAATTCTCCAGTCAAAACCTACACCCAAAGTGTCTTTCCTTTCAAAACCTCCATTAGTGATCAGATTTCCGTCTTTTTGAACTGGAATACCTTCTTCCCGAAGCATTGTGATCCAGACCCGATGGGCCTCATGAAACACATTATGTTCAATAAGAAAATTGATATACCGGATGGTTTCTGCTCTATTAGGTCTCCATCCATAAAAAGATTTCTTTGCCCAGACCTTTTGTGCCGACTCTTTATCTCCAATCTCATAAAGAAAATGAAGATATCGCATTATGGATGAAGAATCTCTTGGAACTACCTTTTCAAAAATGAAGTCTTTATCATCTATGGCCTTAGTAAGAAGTTCATAGACCACAACTGTCTGTTCTGGGTAGTTTTGAAGAATGTAGATAAAATGGGGAAGCGCTTTTTGGAGTTTCCCCTGCTGGAGAAGAAGATTTGCAGTTATCCATCTCCCCTGATAACCTGTAGGAAAGAGACGAACTGCATTGTCAAGGGCCTTCTCAGAATCCTGCTTTTCCCCCAAACGATGAAGCCCCCTAGCAAGGTCGATCCAGTATTGCTGTTCAAGGGGATTTCTCTCAATTGCCTTTTTAAGATATTGGATAGACTTCTCAAAGTCAATATTCTGTAAATCCCACTGATAAAATAGAGCCAGACGGTAATAGGGATCGGGATTTAAAGGAGATACCTCAATTGCATGATACAACCTCTCCTTTGATAGAAGAACTTGATAATGACTAATTCCCCACCAGATGGAAATGATTTGATAGGAAATGAATAGAGAGGCAATCATAATGAGAGGTGGGCCCACCAATTTTTTCATTATGAATTGCCATCTTTCTTTCATGATAAATCGGTCTTATCCTCTTTAGGAGATATGTAATTAAGTTCCTTCCTTTTCCCTTCTTTTCCGTAATAGTAGTGATATCGATAGTAATAATATCCGTAATCACTTCGGTAGATGTCCACCTGGTTGATCACCACACCAAGAATCTTGGCATTTACCTGGTAGAGTATGTCCTTTGCACGCTGTAGTGTCTCTCTCGGAGTCTGTCCTCCCACAACGATAAGAATGACTCCATCCATAAAGGAAGAGAGAATAAGTGTATCAGCAAATCCCAGCACAGGTGGAGAATCGAAAATAATGTGATCAAATCTCTCTTCAAGCAAACCAACCATTGACTTAAAAAGGTTCGAACCAATCAGCTCCGAAGGATTGGGAGGGATTGGACCGGAGGCAATATAAAAAAGGTTTGGAATCTCCGTAGACCGGATGACCGACTCAAGGTTTGTATGACCCGATAGAAAGTTTGAAAGACCCATTCCACCATTTTTCCCATTAAAAATCCTGTGAACTTTCGGCTTTCTTAAATCAGAGTCTATGATAAGAACCTTTGACCCAGTCTGAGAAAGGGCAATAGCTGTATTTATGACGGTCGTTGTCTTCCCCTCAGCAGGATTCGGGCTGGTAATGACCATCTTCTTCGGAGGTCTTCCGGAAAATGAGAGGAGAATTGATGTGCGAATATTACGATAAGCCTCTGAGAGCAAGGACTTTGGATGAGTGTAGGTGATAAGTTCAATCGAACCGGAATCCCCTCTCTCAATTCGTTTTTTTCTCTCAAGAGATAGCTTAGGAACCATTCCAAAAGAGGGTAATCGGATTAACCGCTCAACTTCTTCAGGGGTTTTTACCGTGTTATCAAGATATTCAAGGAAGAAGGCTAATCCCACACCCAGCAAAAGGCCCACCGCTACAGCCAAAATAAGGTTTAACTGTTTATTGGGTCTGTAAGGCTTTATTGGAAGTTCTGCCTGGTCAATAATCTGGATATTGCTTGCGGTTATGCCCGCAGAAACCCCTGCCTCCTTCATTCTTTGCAGAAGACCCCGATAGAGTTCCTTATTTGTGTCTGCTTCGCGTTTAAGGATGTTATATTTAATGGCCTTCTCATTCATTTCCATTACCCTGGCCTTCTGCTGTTCAAAGGCCTTTCGAAGAAGCGCTTCTCGTCGGAGGCTTGATTCGTAATCGTTCTTAATCCCTGTAATGATCCTATTAATCTCAGAATCTATTCTCTTCTGAATCGTCTCCATCTGAGCTTTCATACGAACCATTTCCGGATGACCAGGCTTAAAAGTTTCGGAAAGCTTCATATACTGAGCTTCAATCTGAACATAGGTCTGCTTTAATTCCATAATTAATTTGTTTTCAAGGATAGAAGGAAGGCTCTCGAAGTTCCGCTCTTCGGCTTGCTTATATATTGCCTCTTTCGCAATTCTTTCAGATTCGGCCTTAGTTAAGGCCTCGTTCAATTCTTTTAACCTCTGAAGATGAACGTTCTCCTTTTCTTCGAGAGAGACAATATCGTGTTTAGAACCAAAGGCCTGTAACTCTTCATCTGCCCTCTCTACGCGGGCTTTCAAATCCTCCAGTTGTTTAGTCAACCACTGCCTGGCTTGCTCAGTCGTGACAAATCGGTTCTCCAGATTCTGCTGGATATAGTTTGTGGCAATAGCATTGGAAACCTGCATAGAAAGTTCAGGATAGTAAGAGTCAAAGTGAATCTTTACCAAACGGGAGTTCCGAATGGGTTCAACCTTTAATCTTTTTAGAAAACTACTTATAAGAAAAGTCTCCTTCCTACTCTCCACGGACTTGTTTTCAGCCCCAGATTCTTTCTTTAAAAATAGAGTAGAAATTGAGCTCAATACTTCAGACCTCCATCTCTGAAAAGGAGTTTCTGGTTGAGAAAAAAACTCGGGATGCTCATAAAGTTTAAGGTCATGAATTACCCTTTTAGCCAAACTACGGCTTTCAAGAATCTTATACTGAGTCTGATAATAATCCATATCCATGGTGTTTACCGCAAAGACCTCTTTAAAATCTACTATTTGAGGGTTCTCCTTATTAATCTGAATAGTCACCGTACTCCGATAAATAGGACGCATTGTAAAAGTAGCCACCGCTGTAGTGACTACTACAATCAAGAAAAAGGCAATAATAGTCCACTTTCTTTTCTGGATCACTTTCCAGTAATCCCTGAGATTAACTTCTTTATCTTCACCAGTAGAAGAGGAGAGGTATGCGGGTGGTGGAAGCTGGTAGCGCTCTTCCGAAGGAATCTGCTTTAAATGGTCCATTTAGGCCCCCTTACTATAAAGTCCCAAGGGATACGCCAAAACCGATAAAGCCTTTTATAGTATCGCGGAGACCAATTAAGAAGGTTTTGACTCCATGCTTGGGCACAATGACAATATCATTCTCCATCAGGTAGGGGTCTTCCATCTTACCCTCCTGAATGGCATATATATTTACAGTAATTGCCTCTCTCTTCTCGTTGCCCTTTTCTGAATAACGAAAAATCTTTGCTTCACTTCCATTTGCTCCGGGTTTTAACCCCTCGGCCATTGCAATGGCTTGACTGACTGTAATCATCTTGCCTTTGATTTGAAAGCCCCCTGGCTTTACAACTTCTCCCCCAACAAAAACCTTCCCAGAAACAGGTATGTTTAAAACATCACCGTGAATAAGAGGAAAATTTAGACTAAGGTCACCACGAGTCAGTAGGTCTTCAAGATTGATAACAAAGGTGCGGAATGATTTCTCAGAAGCTTCTTCTTGCTGAGCTCCTTCATCCACCTGCGGGGGGCGAATTAAAAACAGTAAATGTCCTGCATCCCCTTTTAAACCTCCTGCCATTCCTAATGCATCAAGAATAGTTCTTTGACCGGTAACATCAAAGACGCCTGGTTTTTCTACCGCTCCTATCACGGAGATTCTTTGGTTTCTATACTCCTTTATAAATACGCTAACATGAGGGTTTTGAAAATACTTCTCAGCCAAAAGTTCTTGAATCTCTTTTTCAAGTTCATAAGCGGTCAATCCCTTTACGTTTAAAATACCAAGAAGAGGAAAGGTAATGTTACCCTGAGAACTCACTCGAACAGTTTTGTTCATCTTTTCGTCTTCAAAAACAGAGATTTCAAGAAGGTCCTCCGGCCCAATCCTATAGTCGCGATAGGAATCCCTCTTCAAGGAGAGGGAACTGAGTAAAATCTTTTCGTTCATAGCTCGAATCTGCCCATAAGATTCTGCCTCTTTGTTCGGAAGTTTTTGTGATTCTATCTCATTAACCTGAAGTTTTGTAGAGTAGTCTCTTTCAGATGAATGATTGAAGGCACAAGAAAAGAACAAAAAAAACGATACAATATAGAGCAAAACAGTATTTAATATCACCCTAACCATTTCTACCCTCCCCCTTTAAACTCACTGATCAAGGACAAAGAGGAATTCTGTCTCGCTCCTTTTCCTGAGAGTTGATTATTCCCACCACTGCTCCAGCCCCAACCACCGAAGCAGCAATTCCCACCCATGCCTTTGTAGAAAGCCCTAAAAAACCTTCCTTGGTTTTAGTATCTAATTCGAGCTCTCCCACTTGAGCCACCAATGTCCCGGGAGAAGTTTTGATAGCCGAAGAAGGGAAGGTAATTGGGGCCTTAGAAGAAACAGAAGCCAGGACTACTTGGTTTTCACCAATAACTCTGAGTTTTCCCCTTACTGTTTTAACGGTAAGGGCACCATTAGGATGGATATTAATCGAGCCAATTATCTCTTCGTTCCAAACATCCATTAGGGGTAAGCTTGAGCTCTGAATGAGCCTTGCTTTTGAGATTGAAACCCTACCCACTCTAAAAATAAATTCCTGGTCTGAAGGAATGCGAAACTCAATCCCTCCCCTTGAAAGGGTAAGTTTATTCTCTTCGGTGAAGAGGAAAAGGCTATTTGGCTTCACTTCAATAATTCCTCCATTTAAAAGAGAAATAATTCCAATTCCATCTTCAGTTTTGATTTTTACACCCTGAAAAATTGGAAAATGAGAAGATTCCATATTTCTCCATGTATTCTCTCTCGTTTCAAATTTTACAGTGCCCCTGGAAACCATATCCCCTATGGGTATACTTTTCTCCTTTGTGTCTGCAATCACTGATTGAAATCCACTTGTTGTAAGGAGAAAGGAAATACAGAGAAAGTAAATTAATAGTTTTTTCATCATTTGTTACCTCCATTCTTTTTATTAGACTTATAATCACCACCACCAGAATCCATATTTTTAGGACAGTCCGACTAAAATTGCTCCTAATATAGTATTACTTTATTAGTATTTAAAATTTTGAAGAAAATTCGCAATATTCTAACCCTTATTTCACCCCCTTTTTTTTCTAACCTCAGCCCTTATTCCCCAGAACCTTGTAAGAGCAGAAAGGGTAATAGATGGAAACACCCTTCTTCTTGACAGCGGAGAAAAGGTAAGATTAATAGGAGTCGATACCCTAAGAAACAAAATACCCTGAAAAAACTGTCCAGCACTTTGAAAAAAAGACTTATTTTTTTACAAAGAAGAGAGATGCTTTTACTTTCTCTAAGATTACCGATTGGCGTAGACAACGCGTCTCTATCGAGTAGAAATTTTGTCTTTTTTCATTTCATTCCTGTTTTTACCTTATTTGTAACTAATTTTTTAAACTTCATATTTCTAACAATCTTTGGTAATATTTTTTACAACAAAATTCAAAACCCCCGAACCCAAAAAAGGGAACGGGGGCTTTTCTATAACCTATCTAAATTTCTTTCCTTTTTATTAAAATTAAGCTATCTCTATCGCTTTGAGGAAATAACTTATAGACTTTTTCTTTTAATTTCGGAATATCAATACGTTTAAATTTCCCCGTAGGCTTTTCATAAGGAGATTCTGAATCTCCATAAAATTCTATTCTTCCTTCTTCATTAAGAAAAAGGAAGGAATAGAAATTAATTTCTCCTGTAGCAATCGACCACCTTAGCACTTCAACATAGGGGAAAAATTCCTTTTGGTCTTCGGTAATAAAAACATATCCTGGATACCCAAATCCATTTATAACCAGCAGAATTCCTTTTCCTATATCTATAAGATAAGTTGTTCTTAGCTCAAGTTTCTTCAAATCAACAGGAATGACAAGCTCATCAGGAATATCAACCACACCCTCCTTTAAACTCAGAGGTTTAAAAGGTGTTCCAAAAACACCCGAAACTCCTGCAAAAAACATAATTCCTGCTGCCCAAAGAGAAATTATTATTTTTATCATGATTTTTACTCCTTTTTTAATTCACATATTCTACTTCGTTTTCAACCTTCGCGTGCTGTAGAATCAAATTAAGCACATTTTCAACGTCCTTAATAACCCTGTAGCATCCCTGAAGAGGAGTTAAACCAGCTTCTTCTGCATATCTGGAAATATACCTATAATTATTTCCAAGATGTCTCGAAGGGTCTTTGCCAAAAAGATAGCAAAGAACCGCAGCAGAAAGTTCGGCGACAATCTCCTGATCCCATTGCTGACCTCCTTTGAGCTTTTCTCCTAAAATCCTTTGATGAGCTGCATGGGAAAGTTCATGAAAAAAGATTACTTCTTCATCAGATGCAAGCGAAATCTCCTCCTGAAACTGATTGAAGAATCCGTAATATCTATTATCCCAAGGAATTCCTTTAATAGAAATCCCCCACTTCTTAGCCACTTCCATAAGTGGAAATTCCGGTATCTTTATTGTTTCATAAACCAGAGGTTCGCCCTCGGTATCCTCTACACGAAAAACTGGAATACCAAGAAACCCGGCAAGAACAGTTACAGTATCTCGATCTTTACATTCCATTGACTGCTCCTGCTCTTCATCGGACTCCTCAATAGCACTTTCTTCTTTATTGACAGCTTTCTTGATTAAACGTGGGGCAATAATGGTAAAAGATTTTGCCCCCTTCTTAACCCTCCGACCAACCTTTTCCCACTGGCGGAATCCCCTCGCATCCTTTGTTCCAGCAATAAACATTAAAAGCCTGTTAAGAAGAGACCAACGAGCTGATGGAACATCATAAATCGGAAAGGTCGAATAGGCTATCGCCTCAGGAATATCTCCGGACTCAAACCTCCTGAGTATTCCCTCAAGGGCAGACTTCACCCTCTCGTTCATAGATCCCTCCCCTTTAAAATTTGAAAACAATCTTCTTTCTCTAAAAATTCTACAAAATACAAATCTTTCCTACTTTTTATTCACCACCGTCTTCGGCAAAATACGGTTGATCAAAGGTATCAACCTGATCTGGATGAAAAAAGTATGATTTTACTACTTCTCCCCCCTCTGAAATTTCATCTACCAGAAATGATATTATTTCATCTGCATACTCACATTCATCGTAGCTAAGTTTATCATAAAGATTGACCTCATTTTCAGCCCTCCGGGCCGCTTCAAGAGGAGAAGAAGCTTCAATATTAACTGGCACCCTAACTGTAGCGTATATATGGACTATATATCTCATTTCTTAACCTCCTTGCTCGAGCGGAAAATTCTAAATTTTTTCAGTTTTCGGATAATATTCTTTTGACAGCGTGTTTCTCCAAAGAAGGGACTTCTAGCTTCCCTTTTATAGAAAGCCGGAAGCCCCTTTTCTATTTCTAAAAGGAGATTTTTATAAAAGTCTCAGGCAGATAAAGAAGAAGTTGTAGGAATAGTTTTTCCTTCTACTGGTTTAAGAACTTTTACCTTCCTTGGAACCATAATTTCTTCCTCAACTACATTGAAGTTTTTGCAGTAGCAGAGGAAGATGTCTTTACAACTTTCAACCGTTTTATCGAAATCCATTACCAGAGTATATCTATTTAAAAGTGACTGATAATCCCAATTCTCAAAGTCCATATCCATATCAAGCCCTAAACCCGGTTTAGTGTAGATCTGATAATACGGTTTTAACAGCTTTTTCAAATTTCCATTACAACCATCGACCTCGCATTTCTGTCCTTCTTCATAATAAGTTAATCTACCACAGGTATCACATTGAGTTTTATAATCAATTTTCCGCATACCTCCCTGACCAAGAACAATGTACCCATTACTTCTACCGTTAAACCACATTTGATACTTCCAATCATATCTTTCAGCAAAACTTTTGAATTCGATCTCAATATCTAAAAAAGGCTCCCTGACCTCAAGCATCTCATAAGCTCTGGATAAAAACTCCTTTGGAACCCAGCGGTAAATCTTCACATTTCTTGCATAGCTTTGCGATTTATTCCAAGGATGCAACGTGAAGTAACGCTCATGATTCTTTAAATAATTGATAATCTCTTCTCTTGAAGGTTTACCCATTCTTAAACCCTCCGTTTACAGTTTTAAAATTTCAATCCTACCATAATTCCCTGCATGTTTAAGCCACTATCGTATGGACGTAAAGAAGAAACATGAGAAAACTTCCAACCAAAAACAAACTCCATTCTTTTATACCGGACAGGGAATACTACTCCAAGGCCAGCATCTAAAAGACCACAAACACCAGGTCTAACCTTTCCGGGGACCTCTTCAGAATATCCAATACCCACTCCCATATCTACAAAAAAGCGAAGATCACCAACAAGCAATGGATAATATCTTAAATAAAAAGATCCCCCAGCATGAAATTCATCAGATTTTCTGTGCATTATTGCACCCACAACACCTTCAATCCTTAGACTCACCCTCTCACTGAGTCGGTGTCCCATAGATAAACATGCTTTTGCCATGGTCTTGTGGTTCTGAAGAAGATACTGTCCAGTAGTCTCCCACTCCCATTGCTGCTTGCTATTCACCTCATCTGCAAAGCAAGAACCAAATAGACAAAAAAGAAACAATAAAATCACCAATATCCTAAAATGTCCATTAAGAAAGCACATCATTTCCTTTTTGGTAACCCTTGCCATTTCAACCTCCCTTTAACTGCATTATATACCTACTCCTTCTAAGGAAGAAGCCGTAGAATTGAAATCTACGGCCTCTTCCATCACCTTACTTATTGAGATTTAAAGAAAAAAGGAAATACCTTAGGAGATTCGAACAAAACCAACTGGCGCTACCATCCAGTAGTCCTCGCCGTCAGAAATAACATCTCCGATGCTCATCGAAGTATGCTTTAACCCAAGTAACCTAATTAACTTTCTTGCCTCCCCATTTGGAGACCAATTTTCACCCTGCATCTTACAAAACACATCCTCTAAATCCTTGGCCTCAACGAATTTAACAAAACGATGCGTCTCAAATAAAGTTTCCACCTTTGGAACCGGAAAATAACCGAAGCCTGGATTGATAGCATAAAAAACTTTAAACTTCATTGTCCACCTCTTTCTCAGCTTTTTTCTTTGAGGAATTCTTCTCGCAAATCATATCGAACCTACGATACAGTTCCTTTATAGCCCGGGCATCCCATCCAGAATCAACCAGATATTCCTGAGTAAATTTTCTTACATAAAGGACTATCTCGTAGTCCGACATATTGCGAACTTCGTTTACTCTTACCGCCATCTTAGTTACCTCCTTCACAGTCAATCACTACATAATCGTCCCCCATAAAATTAACCACTTCAACCCGCCTGACTTCATTTAGGTAACGGAGGTCAGAGTAATCAACCAGGGCAACATCCAGCCCCTGATCCATTTGAGATAATCTACTGATCAACTCTTTTACCGTCATTTCCCTACTCCTTTCCTTGATTGATACTTTCCCATTCTTTTAATTCGATTATATTCCATGTTTCAGGATCCAGCGTCTCATAGTACTCAAGACAACCTTCCATCGGGTCAACTTCACCATCAGCCACCTTCCGAATCGCCTCTTCCTTCGTTTTGGCAAAAACTCGATAAGGTTGGGTATAGATTTCCTTAGCCTCTACCAGGAATAATTTTTCACCTTCACCAACTTCAACAGGAAGACACTTAATAACCCAACCTGTCGCTTCACACCTACCCTCAAACTCCGAACAATTAGAGGGTGTATCTGAAGTATGAACCACTTTATGGGTGCAAATCTTAACCTCACACCTTTCACTTTCCCTGCATTTAACCCATGCCATTTTTTACCTCCCTTTTAATTTGAAATCTCTAATAATGGACATCTGCAGGAACCACATACACGTTAAGATTTCCATACCCTGGTCGATTCCATTTCCTTAAAACTTCTTTTAAATGCCACTTTTCCCTAATTCCTTCCTCATTGTCATCATATAACCAAATCCTTGGTCCCTTGTAGGCCCCAAGCTCGTAGAACCAGTATCTGACCAGACCCAAAACTGAAACCTTACTTGCTTCTTCCCTTAAAGACTCAGGAATTTTGTCTTCCATAATCTGCTCTGGCGTCAGATGATCCAAAATCCATTTGCATTTCTCATACGCCTTCATAAATTCCCTTTTTGTTGCTCTCCAATTATCTCTTATGAATCTTTTCCCATCCTTAGAGTCAGCCCTCATAACCGGTGGAAAATTATTAATGAACTCTTCATCCATCGTCGTATAGTAGTCAAAGTACTCTTTTTCAACAAGGTTCTTGAAAATTGTCTTCCCTTTTTCGAGAGCAACTTCTTCATCTTCTGCATAAACAATAGCTCCAATTATCATATGCATATTCTATTCACCTCCTTTCTCCCTAAAAATAAAAAACCGCACAATAATGCAGAAAACATTTTTGTGCGGCATCTTCGGAAAAACCTACCTAAAAATACCTATTCTATTATATGTATTACTGTATTAATATGCTAATTCCTCAACTTTCCAGTCTTCTGGTCCGGAACAACCTAAGATTTCAAAATTACGTGATTTTAATTCTTTACTTAATTCAGGATCCCTAAGTTTTTTCTCTAAAATTTCAACCGCTTCCTCAGGCGAAGAAGCTTCTATTTCATAACCCTTTCCAAAAAACTCCTTAACATAAACGAGAAAAAGTTTTTTCCCTTCAGGAGGTTCAACAGGTTTGCATTTGACCCTTTTATTAAGATATAAACAATGAAGATAATAAAACTCTTCAAAACCACCCCCATGGAAAAAATCGAAGTTTATCGCATCAACAAGATGATAATTCCAATGGGAACAATCACTTTGATTACATTCCTTATATGATTCACACCTGATCAACCACCTGTAAATAATTACACCTCGCTTTCTTTCTCAAATACGACCCAGTATTCTCGCGGGAGTAAACTATTTGGAACCTCTTCTACATAATTATCCAATATTATGCTCCCCTTGAATCCCTTTAAAAAAATATCTTTCTTTGCCTTCTCAGAAGTTTTTGCTGCCTTTACTATAGGAACCCAATGATAATAGGCTGCAAAAACAATAAACTTTTTCTTCCCACTTCCTTTATAAGGCTCGCACATAACCATCTTGTCCTCAGGTATGCATAAATGAGCCTCAGTCTTGCAATAATCATCCAACCAATGATAACCACGATGATTACAAATGAGAACATTTAACAAACATAAGATTTCCTCCTTATTAAAGTAATACTGAATAGAGGAAATATTATGTTGGAAAATAATCGAAGAGTAGTTGTAACAGGAATGGGTGTAATTGCTCCAAATGGTATCGGAATAGACCAATTCTGGGATTCACTTATTCACGGTCGCTCAGGGGTCAAGAAGATATCTTACTTTGATTCTTCCTCTTACCCCCGTCAAGTTGCGGCTGAAGTTACTCAGTTTGAACCAAGCGATTATATGGACTCAAAAACTGCAAAAAGGTTAGATAAATTTGCTCAATTTGCTTTAGCAGCGGCAAAAATGGCAGTGGAAGATTCAAAATTAGTTATTAATTCTCTGGATCCATATAAAATTGGTGTCGCTTGTGCTACAGGTATTGGAGGAGGTATATGTAAAGAGAATCAACATATTATTTTTATGGAAAAAGGATTAAAAAGAATGAGCCCCCTCGCTGCCGTGATGATCTGTCCTCATTCTGCTGCAGGAATCATAAGTGAAAATTTAAAAATTAAAGGTCCAAATTTTACAATCTCGTCCGGATGTACTTCCGGGCTTGATGCCATCTATTTAGCTTACAATACAATTAAATTAGGAGATGCTGATATCATGCTTGTGGGTGCTGGAGAAGCTCCAATTACACCCTTTATTACTACAATCTTTTGTGCCGCAGGGTTGCTCTCAAAATATAATGGGAAACCAGAAGAAACTGTTAAACCTTATGATAAATTCGGTTCAGGTACTGTCTTAGGAGAAGGCGGAGCTGTCATTGTATTAGAGGAGCTGGGAAATGCAATTAAAAGGGGAGCAAATATATATGGAGAAATTTTAGGATATGCCTCATGTAATGAGGCATATGATATATTTAGAATAGACCCTCAGGGGGAAACAACAGAGGCTGTTATAAAAAAGGCAATAAATAATGCAAATTTATCTTTAGAAGATATTGAATATATAAATGCTCATGGCAATGGCTCTCCAGAATATGATTTAAATGAGACAGTTGCAATAAAAAAAGTTTTTGGTGATATAGCAAAATCAATCCCTGTTACCTCAATTAAACCAGTAACAGGACAATCTTTTTCAGTAACTGGTATTTTGCAAACTATTACCTCTCTTCTTGTAATAAATCATAGCATTATACCACCCACTCTTAATCACAAGACCCCTGCACCTGGATGTGATTTAGATTATGTGCCAAATCGCTATAGGTACAAAAAGGTAAACATTGCTTTAATAAATGCGTTAGGATATGGTGGAGGCCATACCTGTATAATAGTCGGTAAGTGCAATTTACAACTTTAGAAATAAAAAAGCCCCTGAATCCAGGTTAAGGATTCAGGGGCTTAAATTCTTCTAATCTTTGATTTCTTCGCACCTTTCAGGAGGAAGACCTGGATCAAGCTCAAAATGTTCTACTGCATCCCTCCATGCTTCTTCCAATGTCCTTCCTTCACCCTGGAGCTCGACTGTAAATAAGATTTTTCTTGCCATTGCTCCCCCTCCTTAAATTTCATCACCTTCTTCTTTTTCTAAAACACAAATTGGAACATAATCGGCGTTAATTTCAGAAGGGTCATCTATCCCCTGAAATTCAAGAAATCTCTCTTGAGCCTCATCTCTTAAGTCATGAAAATAAATCTCAAATTTTTTCATTTGCTTTTCCTCATTATTTTTTATTTATTTTTTCCCTCCCAGTTTTTTTAAGGAATTTTTAAAGCATTTTATACAATTTTTATATGCTTTGATCTTCTCCAGATGCGTAAGCTCACTCTCACCATAACAAAGAGTCCAACAATAGCATAGTGAATTTGCAACTCTATTTTCTTTTTGTAAGTTAAAATCGATATTATTCTGGATTTCCAGGAATATTCTCCTTACCTCATCTTCACCCAGAATTACCTGAGCATTGTTACGCCCAAGCTTAAACTCGGCCTCTTCAAAATTTTTAGCCCTGGCAAACTCTACCCATACCTCATCATCATAAATGTTTATAGCCACATACTGCTTCTCCACTTATACCCTCCCCCTCGTTATAATAATTTCTCATAAACAAAAAAACCCCGAGCGGGATTCTCTCTGAACCTCTTAAACATCACCGTATGGTCCAATGCCGACCTGTAGATCAGTCCTTTTCCAAAAATAGATTCGAAAACTTCCGAAGCTATAGTTCCGTATATCTTTTTAACTCTTCCATTTAAATATTCTATACTTACAACTCCTCTAAATTCCCCCATAATATTTAACCCCCTTTCTATTTTATTCTTCCTTTTCTCTTTAAATTAATATAAAACTCTTTGAGTTTTTAACTTTTTCTTTTAACTCACAACCATGCCCAGCTAAGATTAAGAATCTTTCTAGCCTGCCCGATTTTTTGAGATTACTCATTTTAGCCCCTTCTTTTTTCATCAGGTAAGTTTTTCTTGACCTTCTTTGGAAGTTCTATTTCATAACATTCAGAGGCAAGCATATCACATATGCATTCACCGCAAAGCCCTAAATGTTCTTTTTTGATAAGGTTACGAGCTTCTTTCTTGTCTCTGGCAAGCACATAAAGATTTGATACCCTCCAATTGCAACCACCACATTCAGCTTCTCCAAATTTAAATCCAAATAGATTCATCTTCTTACCCCCTTTGCTTTCTTATATTGTTGTATACGATAAAAAAATGCCTAACATATAAAGGCTTACGTTCGGCTGGAACAATGAAATCTTCGGGTTGAAGACTATTGCCAATAAACAAAGCAATTTTAAAAAGTTTGTTTACATCGGCTTCGCAATCTTCGTCAAAATCTTCCAGATCCCAAAGGAGAGGTTTTATGCCAAAAAGCTTAAAAAGCGCATATGCAGATTGATAAGCCTCTTCTCCCTCATCATTATCATAGGTCCTAAATTCATCACCACTCCAAACTGCTTCGGAAAGGTCATTATCAAAAACTAAAAAACCACATCTGATACCATCGAAGCTTATTTCTGCTACGGCTAAACGATGAGTGAACCTCCTAACCAGAGTGTCCCTTAATACCCTTAAACAACTCTCTGCTGAATCTATTGCTTCTATAATTATACGTCTTAATTTCATTTTTTAAATACGTACGTAATAGGGCTTCCTCTCAATAGGAATCTGAAAGCTTTTTGAATCAATTTCCTTTCCTATACTGCGGGCTAAACTAATTAAAAATTCTTCCACTTTTTCCTTTGGATAAACATAAATCTCTTCCATATTAACGCTATCCCAGGGAATAACTTTGATGCCATAAATATCAAACAGGGCTTTCGCAGAACGGTAACCCGCACCTCCTTCTCCACACCTATCAGTCCTAAATCCATCTCCTGTCCATACAGCACAATTTGATTCCAGATTAAAAATAAAAAAACCACAACAAAGGTTATTCGTAGGTACTTCTACAACTGCTATATGATCCCCCATCCACTTTCCAATTTAATCTCTCAATAACTTGAGTGACCTCTGGGTAATACCAAAACTATTGATATCAAAGAAAATCTCTTTTACCTCCATCTCTTTCCTCCTTTTACCTTTTATATAGCCTTTCCCGGTTCATCCTGGATTTTCTTTACGAAAATTTTCCAGATCAAGGTTGTTATAAAGTTAGAAAAAATAAACGCCCCAATTAGGGCACAGGACCAAACAAAAACCTCGTTAAGAGGGAAACCTAAAATTACCATACCTAATAGTAGTAATACTGTTGTTAGTTTCTTCATTAAAATTTCCTCCTCTCTATAAGGGAATAAAAAAGCCGTAAAAGAAGAATTACATTCTTCTTTATACGGCTCTACTTTTGGAAAAATCTGTCTAAATTACTTTTCTATTCAGCTATCTAAATTTGCTAATAAGAAGCTACATTTAAACACGCCAATTCCTGATAAAAATTCCCTTCTTCGTCTGTCTTTAAGAATAATCTGTCTACCTCTTCAACATCATAGTTACGAATATAAATATCTATGTCGGAAGGGGCTTCTACATCTATAACAAAACCCTTTTTTATAGAAATAACAACTTTTCTTGAATTCATTCTCCTCCTCCCTCCTTTCCTGCTTTCCCTTCATTCACTTTTTCGCTGGTTAGCGAGTCAACTGCCTTCCCAAAATCAAAAACTGCGTCAACTGAAGCCGAAGGGATATGAGCAGGACTCCCATGTCCGGTAAAAATCAATCCGAGGCTCATAATGTCAAGAAAAAACTTTAAAACATTACCTACGTTCCTCTCAGTTTTCGTAAATTGAGAAGAACCAGCACACCCGTAAACCAAAATAAATAATAAACCAATAATAAAAACCTTCTTCATACAAACCTCCTTTCATAAGTAAGATTCATCCAAAGGCTTTCCGTCTACCATTTTAATATACTCTATTTCTTTAATTAAGTTTCTCGAAATATAATATCCCCAAAGCTCTCCATCCTCACCAAGAAACTCTAAAATACATTTCTCGCCCTCTGCAATTACAGAAGAAATAAAATATGCCAGCTTCAAACTTGCATAATGCTCAGTCCAGTCATCAGCTTCAATACTTAATTGAAATCTACTGTATCCATTTTCTTTCCCTTCAAATTCCCAATTATAAATCTCAAGATATCCTTCAAGATAAGTACCAACCAATTCGTCGTTTGCCTTTTGCCAGGCACTCCGAAATTCATCTTCAGTCAGAGGTGTCTTAATCGCCGGTGTTAATCTCAAAGTAGAATAGTATCCCATAACATTCACCTCCTTTTAAAGGCTTTTTAATGAAACAAAAAACCGCAAAAAGAAACTCTAAAAAAGTTTCTCTGCGGTTTTTTTATCTTCGGGAAATCCCTACCTAAAACTACTTTTCTATATATAGTATTACTTTATATTCAGTAAAATCCAAAAACTAATGAATCTTTATAACAAACTACCTCGAAATTATGGACAACTTGGAAATGGAAATTATGAAAATTCATTTTTTCCAGTTCAGGTAAGGGGTGTAGATGGGAATGGTTTTCTTACGAATATAGTTGCTATAAGTGCTGGATACTATCATTCTCTTGCTGTTGATTCAGAGGGCTATGTATATGAATGAGGAAATCAAGCTCCTTTTTGGGGTTATACATCAGATAAATTGTATCCCGTTAAAGTTCCTGCGTCTGGAGGTGGGTATTTTACTGGTGCAATTACTGCTTCTGCATCGAAAGAAAGTCATTCGCTTATTTTGAAATCTGATGGAACTGTTTGGGCTTGGGGACTTAATAAGCTCGACGAATTCACAGGAAG
>JBBIOI010000001.1:0-98985 GCA_037443425.1 Deltaproteobacteria bacterium | reverse complement strand
TTTTTTAGAAGTGTTTCGCTAAAACCTTCCATTCCCAAAAGTTTTGTGTAGTCCTTAGCTTGATAAGCCATAATCTTTCTCCTTTCTTCTTTAAAAGATTTACGAATTTATAAAAAATTTTCTTAAAAAACAAAATCAGGTAAATGCTGTATTTTATTTTCACAAAGACTGTATTTTACTTATAATTAATTTCCTTCTCGCTTATCTTAGCCCATGAGTCCCGGAGTGAGACGGTCCTGTTAAATATTAATCTATTTTTATTAGATTCAGTATCAACACAGAAATAACCAAGTCTTTCAAATTGAAAGGTATCACCTGGTTGCACATAAGCGAGGCTCGGCTCAACACAACATGAGTTAAGAACAATAAGGGAATTTTCGTTTATGTAGTCCATAAAATCAGAATCTCCTTTAAGCGGATCAGGAACTTTAAAAAGTCTATCATAGAGGCGTATTTCTGCAGGAATCGAATGTAATGCCGATACCCAATGGATTACACCCTCTACCTTCCTTCCATCAAGAGGAGGATTGTTGCGTGTTTGTGGATCATAGTTACAATGGATTTCTATAATTTCTCCATTTTTTTCATCTCTAATAACACCTGTACATTTAATTATATAAGAATATCTCAATCTTACTTCACGACCTGGGGCAAGTCGATAATATTTTTTGGGGGGCTCTTCCATAAAATCGTCTTTTTCTATATAGAGAATTTTTGAAAAAGGCACTTTTCTTGATCCCATCTCAGGCTTCTTTGGATGGTAGGGACAATCAAACTCCTCAACAAGATTTTCAGGATAATTGTCAATTACCAATCGTATTGGTTTAAGGACTGCCATAACCCTTTTTGCTTTCTCGTTCAGATCTTCTCTTACACAGTGCTCGAGCAATGATATATCTACTAAACTTTCATTTTTGGCAACTCCTATTATCTCACAGAATTTTCGAATTGCCTCTGGTGTATATCCCCTTCTTCTCATACCAGCGAGTGTTGGCATTCGTGGATCGTCCCAACCATTGACAACCCCTTTTTCAACAAGTTCGATAAGTCTCCTTTTGCTTAAGACAGTATAGCTAAGATTTAGCCGGGCGAATTCAATCTGTTGCGGATGGCACTCAACCTCAAGTTCATCAAGAAACCAGTCATAAAGCGCCCGATTGTTTTCAAACTCAAGTGTGCAAATAGAATGTGTAATACCTTCAATGGAATCTGAAAGACAGTGGGCAAAATCGTACATTGGATATATACACCATTTATTTCCAGTTCGATAGTGAGGGACCTTTTTAATTCTGTAAATTATTGGATCTCTCAGTAAGATATTAGGTGAAGACATGTCTATTTTTGCACGAAGTACGTGTGTACCTTCATCAAATTCTCCTTTTCGCATCCTCTGGAATAGATCGAGATTTTCTTCTATGGATCGATTTCTGTAAGGGCTTTCCTTGCCAGGTTCTGTCAAAGTCCCACGATATTCTCTTATTTCTTCAGGGATTAGACTACAAACATATGCCTTTCCTTTTTTAATGAGTTTTATGGCATACTCATAAAGCTTTTCGTAATAGTCCGATGCATAATATAAACGATCTCCCCAATCGAATCCAAGCCATTTAACATCACGAATAATTGCATCAACATATTCTTGACTCTCTCCACTTGGATCTGTATCGTCCATCCGAAGGTTGCATGTACCACCATACTGTTCTGCTATACCAAAATTTAGACATATTGATTTAGCATGGCCGATGTGGAGATATCCATTTGGTTCGGGAGGGAATCGTGTCGCAACACGCCCTTGAAAGCGATTGGTTCTTATATGTTCTTCTATTATCTCTCTTATAAAATCTGTTTGAGGTCTTGAACTATTATTATCCATAACAAAAATTATTTTAATATATTTATTATTTTTTTCCCAATTGTTTGATCCCCAAAGGACGCTCCTTGATTTTTAAGGCTTGTTAAGTTATTGATCAAGCCAAGAAAATTTAAATAGCCTCAAAAGAAAGGAGAAATTCTATGGACTATGAAAATTTTTTGAACTTAGTAAAAACGAGGAGAAGTATAAGAAACTTTAAAACAGACCCAGTACCCGATGAATATATTGAGAAGATTATAGAAGCAGCGCGCTGGGCTCCATCCGGAGCAAATTCCCAACCATGGGAATTTATCGTTATTAAAGATAAGAGCCTAAAAGATAGGATAGTCGATATTTTGATAGAGCATGCAGAATATACTCGCAAGATAGAACTTACAAGGGAGGAAAGCATAAGGTTTCCTACTGCAGTTAACCCTCCGAAAGAGCCTGGTTATAAAAATGCACCGGTTTTTATTATCGTTTGTGGTGATCCAAGAACAAAAGAGGCTTATCCACTTCTTACAATGTTAACTCGGGGAGATTCCCATTTCGTATCAAGCCTTGCAAGCGCTTTTCTATATATGGCACTCGCCTCGACTTCACTTGGCTTAGGGTCTCAATGGGTTAGTGCCACAGGCAGTCCTTATGTGAAGTGTATTCTTAAGCAGTTGTTGGGAATACCTGAGAAACTTGAGATTTATGATATGATGGCTATTGGTTATCCTGCTCATAAGCCTGTAGAAAAGTTTCTACGAGAAGTAAGTGAACTGGTCCATTATGAACGTTATGATAATAGAAGGTTTAGAGATGATCAGGAGATAAAGGATTTTATAATAAGACTTAGAAAAGGGAGATAGAAAGAAACTTTTATATTAAATTCAATCTATAATTCTTACTTTCAGAAATAGATCACCTCTAAGACCATCTTCATCCAAACGGCCAAGTCCTCTTAGTCTTAGCATTGTTCCTTCTTTTACACCAGGAGGAACAGTGACTATTAATGTCCTTTTTCTTAATCCCTGGGGAATAGATATAAGTTTACGAGCACCATAAACAGCTTCTTTAGGCGTGAGAAGTATTTCTCCATAGACATCCAGTTCATCATCCAAAAAGTTAGGCAAAATCGGTTGAATGCGAGGTGTCGTTTTACGTTCTGTATATTTACGCAAATTTTTACCTATGGGAAGCCTTGGTATTATGTCAAATATTTTGACAAATATTAAACCTGCGAGAAATCCACCTATGTGGGCCCACCATGCAATCCCCCCAATATTTTTAGGCGTAAAACTTGCTGAGAATAATTGAATGAGAAGCCAATACCCAAGAAAGACAAAGGCAGGTATTTCTACAAACTGGAAGAATAAAAAGATAGGTATCAAGGTTAATATTCGAGATTGAGGATATAGAATTAAATAGGCACCCATTATTCCTGAAATTGCCCCACTTGCACCTATGGTTGGTATTTTTGATTCCCAATTTGTATATAGATGAACAAGGCCTGCAGCGATTCCACAAAGGAGATAGAAAATCAAATATCTAAAATGACCCAGCCTGTCTTCTATATTATCCCCGAATATATATAGAAACCACATGTTTCCGAGTATATGTAAGAATCCGCCATGTAGAAACATTGAAGATATAAAAGGTAGTAACTGTTGGAATTTAGTAAATTGAGCTGATATTTCAGGATCTGAATATCTTATTGGAACAATTCCATAAAGAAATAGTGCATCTCTTAAATAAGGGCCTAAGGATAGTTGCCAGAAAAAGATAACTATATTAATCCCGATTATTAAGTAATTTACAACAGGGATTGTCTTTGAACGAATTGCATCTCGAATAGGAATCATACTTGAGAATAAATATAAATCCTATTTTAAATTATTACAAGATTATCGTCTTGTGGATTTTGGTAGATTTGGAGTCATCCATTATTAAAAGTAAAAAATGCTAAAGCTGTTGCGAAACTTAAAGAAGACTTTAATCTTGATGATGGCGAGACCGATAAACCTCATAGAATTTTAAATTTAAACTTCTACCCAAAAATTTCATCGGCCAAGGCCATTGAGCTTGTAATGACGACAATTTGCTTTTAAGATTCAAAGCCCATTTCTTTTCAACATTATTCGTGCATCAGCAATAACACATCTTTCGGAAGAACATATTACAGGGTTTAAATCGATTGACTCAAAATATTCTTCAAACTCCATAACAAGATCTGAAAACTTAAAAAGAAGTCTATTCAATTCTTCAAGATTTACCCTCGGTGCTCCCCGATAGCCTTCAAGGAGCGGTCTTGCCTTAATACAATTTATCATTGTTTCGATGTCTTTAGGCCTAAGCGGAGCCATTCTCAAAATTATATCCCGATAAATCTCAGTCCATATACCTCCTAAGCCAAATAGTATCACAGGGCCGAATTGATAATCATTCTTGGCCCCGATAATTAACTCTATCCCATTAATCATTTCTTCAATAAGAATTCCTTTGAAACCTTCAATCTTATAAAATTTATTAAAGATCTTCCTCAACCTTTTATCATCTTTGATTCCAATTTCAACGCCTTTTTTCTCAGATTTATGAATAACCTTGGGAGACACTATTTTTGCTACTACAGGGTATCCAATCTTTTCAGCAAAATTTATTGCTTCTTCAATATCGGTTGTAAAAATAAAGCGAGGGATATCAATCCCCTTAAGGGATAGAATCTTTTTTGCTTCGGGTTCCATGATCCATCCCCATGATTCTGACTCAGTGATAATGTTTCTTATTTCCTCTGTTAACATCTATTGCATCTATTGTATCTCTTTAATGCCTCTGCCATGTGGACTGCTTCCTCTATTGAATGTGCAACAGGGATAAGATTAAGCTGAAACCCTTCTACAAACATCATAAACTTATCCACATGGGGGACATAAGCTATGATAGGTTTTCCGGTCTCTCGATATATCTGACCGAGTCTTGCCCCAATATCTGAGGAGATACCGGGTAAGTATGGAAGAAGAAGCACAAGCAGACAATCAACTTCCTTATATTCACCTAAAAATTTTGCAGCAGAAACGAAATCATCATCTATAGCACTTCCAGTTAAATCAATCGGATTTTTTAATGAGGAAATGCCTTGAATTTTATGTGAGATCTTTTCTCTTAACCCCTTTTGATCCGACTCTGAAAGGATTGGCACAAAAAGTCCATGAGATTGGCAGATATCAACAGCAATTGCTCCATGTCCTCCACTCCCAGTTATAATACCTATATTCCCTTTTATTGAGTTTTTATAACAGCTAAAGACCTCACAGAATGGTATTAATTCATATTCATCTTTTGCTTCAAGAATTCCGTATTGAGCTAATACAGAAGAAAAAACATTATAATCTCCTGCCATTGAAGCTGTATGACTTGCTACTGCAGTTACTCCATTTGGAGTTTTTCCAGCTTTTAAAACTATAACTGGCTTACGAATTTCTTCTGCCTTTTTAACAAAACTTCGGCCTTCTTTTTTCCCAAATCCTTCAATGTAAAATGCAACTACACTTGTTTCAGGGTCATTGGCGAAATAATCTAAAAGTTCAACCTCTCCAATAAGTGCCTTATTACCTATGCTTACAGCCTTTGAAAGACCGACTCCCTCTTCGGCCAATTTCACCATATGATCTACCAGTATTCCTCCACTCTGACTAATAAGTGCAACCTTACCCTTTTCTGGTCTTACTATTCTTTCGCTCGGTACAAAAAAAGTATCGTACAGAGGATAGCAGTATATCCCCAAACAATTTGGACCAATAAAAGGAAATTCAAAATCTTTTGCAATCGAAACTATACGGTCCTGTAGTTCTCTATTTCCAACCTCAGCAAAACCACTAGAAATTATGATAGCCCCTTTTACCCCTGCCTTTATACAATCGCCCATAATTTCAGGAACTGACTCTGCTCGAGTTGCTATTAAGGCAAGATCAACCTCTTTTGGTATATCTCTTATATTGGAATAAACCTTTTCACCCTGGTAGATGCCGCCTCGTTCATTAACAGGATAAACTTCAACCTTCATTCTGAATTTATTCTTATTATAGATAACATTTGCAGGGTGTCTTTCATTTGTCAATGAGATTCCTATAACAGCTAAGGATTTTGGATTGAATAATTTACTAATATCCATAGTTTAAATTCTCTTTAACATGAAACCATATATTTGGCAATAAATCTGAGCGAGAAAAAGCTTAGGGTCATATCTACACTTTTGGCAATGCACTGTTTGATAAGCATCCATCTAAACTCAGCCTGTTTCAGCAAAAATATTTTTTATAGGGTAACAGTTAGATAAAGGTTTATCGATTTAAATTTTATTTTTAATTTATTTTCATTCCATTTTAATGCTTACCTACAAACTTCTTGAGACAGGGTGGGATAAGGAGAAAGGAGAAAAAAGAGAGATAGAAAAAAAGAAGAGAATTTAAAAAAACCTTTTCAGAGGTTTCAATTAAAAAAGTTTTTTGTGGCGGTCTGGTGACAATAAAAAATGAGCTAATTTATTGAAATTATTATGGTCCCAACGGGATTCGAACCCGTGTTTTCGGCGTGAGAGGCCGATGTCCTAGGCCACTAGACGATGGGACCTTTTTATAATTTTTTATGTCTTTTATAATCTAATAGAAAAAAATCAATAAATCAAGCCACAAAAAATCTTAGCAAAATTCCGCTATCAATTTTATAGAAATAATAAAATTTGGTGAGAGAATGAGAGGTTATTATTACAATTTAACCATTTTTTATTAATTTATATATGGGGATTCGCTTCCCATTCCTCCTGGAGGGAAGAGATCAATATTAATATGCCCAATTCGTGGCAAATCTTTTTTATCAAACGGGGAGGGTAACTCATATTGATATGGTGACTTTATACCATGTTCGAATGTGAAGGGAAAAACCACTTCGTTGCTTTCATTTCCAGCTTTATCAAAAATAGAAACCCTTAATGTTATCTGAGTCCATTCAGGAAGCGACCCGCTTACACTGCGAGTATTCCATTGAATATAGCCTTTAAAATACTTTCGGTATTGAGGTTTAAGTATAATCCAGTCAGTAAAATAGGAACCAAAACCTGGTTCTTCTACCAATGATGCGATTTTATCCATATCTCCCTCTGGGTCTTCTGCTTCTAAATAGATTTTCCATATATATCCATAAGGTCCTCTTTCCACGGCAAATGAATTAATAATTTTAGGTGGTTTTGTTACGGGTTTAGTCTCTTTAACTGCTGGTGTGGTTGCTTTCCACCACGAGGCAACTCTAACAGGCTGAAACTTAGTTTCAGATTCGGCCTGGGTCCATCCTAAAGGAATAAGGAAAACAAAAGACATAAATAATAATATTAAAGCCAAGGTCAATTTTTTGTTTTTCATAGCTTAAACCCTCCTTAAAAATAATAGAATAACAATTTAAGATTTTCAAGAAATTAGAAGGACAGTTTACTAATTGCCTTTTTTATGTTATTGAAAAATATAATTTTTTTAAATAGAATAAATAAAACTTTATGAGTAGATCAAACAAAAAATGGAAATGGATTTTAATTGCCGGATGCCTGTTATTTTTTGTTTTCCTTCTATTTCGATACAATTCTGAGCTCTGGTTTAAACTTGGAAGATTTTATGATCTTTTACACAACAAACATCAGTTAAAAAAATTCATATTTTCTTATGGGATCTATTCTCCAATGATTTATATGCTTATACAGATTATCCAAGTGATTTTTGCACCGATACCAGGAGGGGCAATAGAGTTCTTAGGTGGATATCTCTTTGGGGTCAAATTGGGATTTCTATACTCTATGATTGGTCTTGTTATAGGATCATGGATTGCCTTCATGCTAGGCAGGATATTTGAAAGATTGGCACTGGAAAAGTTTGTTCCTGAAAATGTAAGAAAGAAATTCGATTATCTTGTAGGTCATGAAGGTGTGATACTCAGTTTTTTACTCTTTTTGATACCTGGTTTTCCAAAAGATGCTCTCTGTTATATATTAGGCTTAACACCCATGCATACTGGAATATTTCTTATTATTTCAACTATTGGAAGAATTCCTGGGACACTTATGGCATGCCTGCAGGGCGGGAAGGCTTTTGACCATCAATATAAAACAATGATAATCCTTTTATCCATCTCTTTTTTAATAATAATAGTTTTTACAATATATCATGATCAAATACATAATATGATTAAAAAGCTAATAGGAGAAAAAAATAAAATATCTGAATAAAAGATATGAAAGCATATACTAAGGACCGTAAAGGTGGCAAATGGTCTTCTGATCTGGTTTTAGAGATTTACTATAATCTCCTGACCGATATTTGGGATATTGTTTCAGCATTGATCGGAGAGACTATTTTAGTCATCCTCTTTAGTTTAGCAATAAAGAGACTTGAATCAAGGTACTCTTTTTTAACAAATATAATGGTTTCTGAAGAAGGTATTTATTTTGATAAGATAAAGGAGAATTGTAGAAACATACAGCCTGGAGAAATACATAGGGGATTTCAGAGTCTTATAAATAATCTTATAAATCTTTTCTCATCTTTAGCAGAAGGGGTTATTAATAAAGAGATATTTCCCAAGATCTTCCCAAAAGTGAAAGAGGCAGAGAAGATTATTTCACAGAAATAAATCGGAGAAAAGATTTGAAACTCATTTTTAAAAACCTTAACGTTTTAAGATCTACCTTAAATGCAATTGGAATGAGTTTTGAATTGAAAGAAGTGGTAGATTCCGCAGGCATAAACCTACCAAATCTTTTTGATTTTATTTCATTCGGTTTTTTCTGGAGGGAAAATCTTTTACTTTATATTATTCAGGATGAATCTTGTCCATCATTATTTACAGAAGAGGCAATTAAAAACATATTAAAAGTCTTCTCAACCCTAACCGAAGAAGAGATTGAAAGAGAGAAAATAAACCTTCAATTAGAGAAGAAGAAGTTAAGGCCTGGGCAGATGATTTTAGATCAAAATATAAGATTAAAATCTTATTTGACCCTACCAATTATTATAGAAGGAAAAATTGTTGGTTGCATATCAATAAACAGTCACCAACACAATGCCTTTGATGCACAAGACCTTCAATTTTTCTCTGTTATTGGATATCAGATGGGAGCCAGTTTAAAACACATCCAAAGGCTTAGTTCGATAAAAAATATTGCAATTTATGATACCCTAACAAATCTTTATAATAGGAGGTATTTTGAAGAGAGGTTTGAGGTAGAGGCACAGAAGGCCTTTTTTGGCGAAACCCCTCTTTCAATAGTAATGGTTGATATTGATCATTTTAAAAAGATTAATGATACACTTGGACATACAGAGGGAGATAAGGTCCTTAAGGAGATTGCAGATCTTTTAAAGAAATCGGTTCGCAAAAAGGATACTATTGCTCGCTATGGAGGTGAAGAGTTTGTATTAATATTACCAGATGCAGGATTGGAAGAGTCTTTTATGATTGCTGAAAGGATTCGAAGATTAGTCGAAAATACAACATTCGAGGTTGGACAAACACAACTTCACCTTACAGTAAGTTTAGGTATAGCAAATTTCCCAAGTCATCGGGTTAGATCAAAAGAAGATCTGATAAGGATTGCTGATCAAGCACTTTATGAGGCTAAAAGAGGTGGCCGAAATAGAGTGTGTATTTATAATGCGTCAAAGTCCTGATATAAAAATTTAAGATTTATTCATCCATAAAGATAATGAACTGATAGCCTTCCTGAAGTGACCAAAAAAGGGATTTCGAATCTATTTCTTTTAGATAGATTTCGATTTCAGTATATCTCTTTCCAGTTAAGGTATATATTAAGGAATCCATGGGTCTTATAATATATGATTTTAAAATTGATAATAGGTTTAAAAGCCTTGGAAAGATATTCTCTGATTTAGGTCTTACAAATATCCAAATAGATCCATCCCATTTCAGTTTATATCGAGATGGCATATCATTTACCTCAAGAAAATCTTGATCTAAATGGATATTAGTCCCATCTTTTGATGGAACTATCTTTTTTCTTCTAAAACTTATTAACCCACCTTTTTTTGTCAGCTTTAAAGGTCGTGGTATAATCTGATAACCCCATCTCTCATAAGATAATATTGGATACTCTTTTAAAACCAATCCTTTCGCTTTTATTAAAACCTTTTTTTCTACAAAATTAAAAATTACATATATTTGAGATGTTTTTGCAAGATTATATTCGGAATTGAGGAAAAGATTTTCCTTTAGTAACCTTTTTGTATCTGAAATTGGAGAGGCATTAACCTCTAATGAGAGAAAAGATATTAAGACAGTGTATAAAAGAAGCCTCAAAATATGAACACCTTTGCCCCATATGGAGTTTTTTCATATACAGTTTTAAGCTCCTCATCTCCAAGCCTGATACACCCATGAGTAACATTTTTACCTAAAAGCCTTTTATAAAGGGTGCCATGGATAAAATAGCCTTGTCCCAATCCAATTGCATACTCTCCAAGTACGCCTTCTTCGATTCTTTCTGAGAGTTTTTTCGGTATAGGTTTTCCTTCCTCGATAAATGCCCAATCAGGTTTTATCCATGCTGGTCTCTCAAATTTTGATTGAACTGTAAAGACCCCCCTTGGAGTTTCAAAGATCCATTCCCTTTTACCTGTTGGATCAACAAGGATATTTCCACTCCCTGCAGAGATTATTGTCTTTAATATGGTTTTATCATTCGATTTGAGATAAAGTAAGTTAGCTCCGGTATCTATAATGATATAGACTCCATTGGGTCTAAGAGATTCAATTCTTTTTTTTAAAAAAAGATTTTCTGATTTTATTGTTTTTAACTTTTTTGGGTTATATAAAAGATTGATATCTTCTTTATTCCATGTTAGAAGGCCAATAAAATAGCCTATCGCTTCTATAAATATGAACAAAGCAATGCCAATATATACAAATTTCTTTACAACTTTTTTATCAAAATAATTTCTCATAAAAGTATGAATAGTTGTCTATTTGAGACTAATTTATTGCGCCAACTATTGTAACCGGAGTCCCTACTTCAACAAGGTTAAAAAGTTCTTCCATGTCTTTATTGTCAAGGGATATGCAACCATATGTTATTGAGTTACTTCCACCTCCATGGATTTCAATAAGTCCTCCTATGCTTGCTGTTTTAGGTATAAGACCAGTTCTCTTTGCTTTTTTAAATTCCCTTACATCCTCTTCATTTGGATAGTTGATCAAAAGGGCCTTATAATATTTACTCTTTGGATTCTTAGCAATAATTCTATATCGTCCTTCAGGGGTTGCATGGTCCTTGGCTTGATATTTATCTGAAAGTCCCCTTATTCCTAATCCTATTGAATAAACTTTCATTGGTTTAGAATTTTTATAAAGGATTAACTTTTTATCTATCTTTATTACAAGAATAGATTCACCTTTTTTTGAATCGTTAATCGCTTCTTTTGCCCATCTTCTCCATTTTTCTATTTGATTCACATCTTTGAAGCGGCTTAATACAGAGTTTAGTCCTCTTTCTATCCCATCAAGATATTTCTCAACTACATTTAACTTCTCTTCTGAGTTTATATATTTCCCTTTTCCATGCAGGTCTCGACCTTCATTAAGAACTATTTCTGCCTTTGTAATATCTTTCCTTAACCTTAGACCTTCGTTTATATTTGAGGAAAAACTTTTTATTTGGTTTATTCTATCTTCAATCCTTGCAATCCTTTGAAGGATTAATAGAGACCTTTTTTCTAACTCAATATCAAGGGCTTTTGATAATTCTTCACCTTGTTTAAGGATTTCATGAAACTCTTTTTGGACAGCTGTGTAATCCCTTAAGAAGAATATCTTTGATTCTACTTCTCTTAGATTATCCTTAGCTTTTTTAATTTTTTCCTTATACTGATTGAATTCCTCCGGAAGATATAAGTGAGCTTCAGTCTTCCAGAGGTTGAATTCTTGTTGTTCAACAAGTTTTACCTCTGGAAGACTCGATTTCCATTTCGAACAGCCATTAAAGATGATAGAAATTAATAAGAGAATTAGGATATTGAGTTTCAATTATTTCTTTACAGGTTTTTTAGCCTTAACTTTTTCTAATGCTTCTTTAATCTGATTCGATACTCCAGTTGCCTTTTCTTTAACAGCATTTGCCTTATTTACCGCTTCCGTAAACTCTTCTTTTTCAATCAGGGACTGAATTTCATTTAGAGAATCTTCAAGACCTTTCACATCTCCCCTTAAGGCCTCAATATCTGCTGCTGTTCCTTTACCCTTTGGGGCCTTAGCAAGCAGACTCTTCGCCTCTTCTACAGAAGATTTAGCTGCTTCTTGAGCCTGAAGGGCATTCTGTTTTGCCTGTTCCTTTTTCTGAGGCAGAGATGCCTTCATTTCCTCTGCGGTTTTCTTCACATCAGCAAGCATCTGTTTTGCCTTATCATAATTTTTAAACGTTTTACCTTCCTGGGTTTTTATTTCATCCATTGCTGCAGAGAGTGCATCTTTTAACTTCTTTTCATCCTCTGGAGAGTATTTACCAAGACCCTCAGAGAGCACAGCATTAACAGCGGACTGGGCTTCTTCAATCTCTTTAGTTGGTTTTTTTGCACAGCCCGAAATCAGGGCCATTGCGAGTAATGCTATAAAAAAGTAGATAAAAACTCTTCTCATTTTAACTCCCCCTTTCTTTGAATAGATTTAAAAAGGATTGAGGTTAAAAGGATGACCTTTTCACCTCAAATGGTTTTACTATTTTTGTACTTCTTCGGGTTTCTTTTCCTTTGGTGGCGAAGCCTTTGCCTTTGGCACTGCTACTTTGATAGAAAGGGCAACAAGCTTATCGCCATCCTTCTTGTACTCCACAGAGACATTCATCTTTTGCTTCAGGTCTCCAAGGCTAAGACTCTCTTTCCCTCTTGTGATCTTTGTCTCAGGCGTTATAGCAAATGTAAATATCTTTTCCTCTTTCCGAACCTTTTTCTTAATGTCTACTGTCTTAGCCGCCTCATCAACTTTATCAACCACGCCACTCAGTTTTTCCACCTTCGGTTTCTCTTCTTTTGCAGGTTGAGCAGGAGCTGGTTGTGGTTTAGGAGCCGTAGGAGCTGGTTTCTCCTGAGCTATAACCGAAGATGCAAATGCAATGATAGCAATAATTGAAAATATAGCCACTAACCTCTTCATATATTCCACCTCCTTTCATTTTAGATTCTGTCATTTAATATCAATTTTATTTAAAAGCAAAATGAATGCCATTGGAAAAATTTTATAATTTATTGAAAATATAGGAGAAATTTTTTTGGGGATGGAATTTTTATAAAAGGTTGTTTTAAAAAACAACAGTCTTAAAAATGGTGTGTTGAAATTTGCAACAATTAATCTTTTTCAAGTATCCGATAGAGGGTGGTTCTATCAATACCCAATATTTCTGAGGCCTTCTTTTTATTTCCCTTTGTTTCTTGCAAAACTTTTAGGACATACCTTTTCTCCATCTCTTTTAAAGTTAAGAGCTCTTCTGGTCCTTCTTTTGTCATCTCTTTAACTTCTTCTAAGATCTTTCTTGGTAGGTCCTCTGGTAGAATTATCGGGTTTCGAGTAAGTATTACTGCTCTCTCTATCGTATGCTCGAGTTCACGAACGTTACCTGGCCATGAGTACTGCGTAAGTATTTCGAGGGCCTCTGGAGAGAGATGAGATATCTTTTTACCGTTTTCTTCAGAATATTTATTAAGGAAATAGGAAGCCAAAAGTGGTATGTCATCTTTTCTTTCTCTCAAAGGTGGTAAGGTTATTGACACAACGTTTAATCTATCAAAAAGGTCTTCTCTAAATCTTCCGCTTTTAACTAAGGGCTCTAATGGTCTATTCGTCGCTGCAATAATACGCACGTCTACTTTGATATTTTCTATGCCTCCAACCCTTTTTATTTCATGTTCCTGGAGGAATCTTAGAAGTTTTGCCTGGGTTTGGAGGCTAAGGTTGCTTATCTCGTCAAGGAAAAGTGTTCCACCATCAGCCTCTTCAATAAGCCCTCTTTTTGTCATTTGGGCACCTGTAAATGCCCCTCGGACATGGCCAAAAAGTTCGCTTTCCATCAATGTTTCAACCAGAGAACCACAATCTACAGGAATAAAGGGTTTCGTATTTCTTGAACTATTATAATGGATCGAACGGGCAATTAATTCTTTTCCAGTTCCCCTTTCTCCATAAAGAAGGACAGTTGATTTTGTATTTGCAACCTTAGCAATTGTTTTATAAACTTGAAGCATTTGTGGTGTTCGACCTATAACATTTTTAAAATGGTATTTTTCTATTAATTCCTGACGGAATAATCTATTCTCTTCGATTAATCTTCTCTGTTCAAGTGCCTTTTTTATTGTTAAAGTTATTTCTTCAAGTTTGAAGGGCTTGCTTATATAATCAAAAGCACCTTCACGAATTGCCTCAATTGCTGTATCAATAGATCCAAATGCAGTGATCATAATGACTGTAGTTTCTGGAGAAACCTTTTTGAATGCCCTGAGTACCTCCATTCCATCTTTATTTCCCATTCGAATATCTGTAATTACTATGTCAAAAAATGTTTCATTTGCCTTTAAAATCGCCTCTTCTCCACTGAGCGCAGTCTGGATCTCATAGCCTTCCCGTGTCAAAACCTCGCTTAAAAGATCAAGGGTTACATGGTCATCATCGACGATCAGAAGTTTTGCTCGATTGCTGTTCATAATACTGATCACCTCTGATAGCAGGGATAAATATGGTGAAGGTACTTCCTTTTCCCACTTCACTTGTCACTTCTAATCTTCCTGAATGTTCTTTAATGATATCATCACAGATTGCTAATCCAAGTCCGGCACCTTCTCCAATCTTTTTGGTTGTATAAAATGGATCGAAGATCTTTTTCTTAGATTCTTCTGTGATCCCAATGCCTGTATCTTTAATAGAGATCTCCAAAAAATTTCCATCTTCAGGATGATTTTGAGGCGTAAAGTTACGAGTTCTTATTTCAAGACTACCTCCATTAGGCATAGCATCAACAGCATTTGTTATAAGATTCAGAAATAGTGTTTGAAGGTGAGTGGAATCACCCAAGACCATAGGTATATCGGGAGAGGGGGAGTAGAGAAGATCTATTTTTTTTGACTTAAGCCATGGTTCGCTTAAATGAATAAGCTCTTCAAATACGTTATTAACATTTATGGGTTTTAAATCAGGCTTTGGTCGACGCGTAAAAGAAAGGATATTTTTTACAGATTCTGAAAGTCTATCGAGTTGAGATTCAATTATTTCTAATCTTTTACGATCTTGTGGATGAAGGTTTCCATCCTGGAGGATAAGCTGTATATAACCTGATATTGAATTAAGGGGAGTTCCTATCTGGTGAGCCAGTGTTGCTGTAACCTTTCCCAAGGCTGCAAGTTTTTCGGCCTGACTAAGCTGTCTCTGTGACTGAAATAGGGCTTCATTTAGAAGTCTCAATTCTTCGTTTCTCTTTGCAAGCTCTTGGGTTGCTTCTTCAATCTTTATTTTCAGCTCTTCGTTAAATTTATTAACTTTTGATAAAAGAAGGAGGTTTTGTTTGTAGGTGTCACGGATGGTTTTTAGCATTTTATTAAAATGTCTCCCAAGTATTCCAAATTCATCCTGACTCTGGATATCGACCTCGATATCTAAATTACCATTCTCTGCTCGAGACATTGCATTGATCAATTTGTTTAAAGGATTAGCCACAAGTTTTCTAAAAGAAAGGGTTAGGATTAATAGGATGATAAATATACTTGATAATGTAAGTATTAAAGTTCGCTCTTTTTTTCGACTCAAATAGTTTTGAACATCCTTGAGTGAGCTTATAACCCTTACTCCTCCAATAATTTTTTTACCCGAATGAAGAGGAACAATAACCTCAAGACGGCTTTCTTCTCCAGTATCATGAATAAAAAATATGTAATCGTCTTTTTTTAATCTTGAAATCTCTTCTCGGCTTAAATTAAGTGGAAAAAAGTGACCATCTCTCGAATTTGATGTGACTATTTCAATACCTTTTGGATTAAGGATAAAGACATCGATCTCGTTCAAGAATGGGCGGCTAAGAAGCCATTCTTCTATTTCGTCATAGATGTATGGAAGATTTTCTTTCAATCTGTGATCAGGGATACCGATATCAATCTGCTTTGCAATGTATAGATTTCGATCGAGGTAAAGCTCAAGTTGTGCCTTTTTCGTAAAGTGGAAATCCAGATAACCAGAAATTAATATCACAGAGGAGACTATTAAAATAATTAAAATGGTTAATTTAGCCTTTAAGCCAAAGGTTTTTTTAAATATCTTTTTATATAATGAATCTTTGATTCTCGATGTGAAATAAGATTTTAAAGCCACAAAGTTCACCCCTTTTTAAAAAGAGGTATTGAGTGCTTCCCTTTTTCTTTCGATTATTCTCGCAAGGATAACACCAATTTCAAATAGAATATAAAGAGGACCTCCCATTAATGCCATATTAAAGGCATCTGGAGTTGGGGTAAGCATTGCTGAAATAATTGCTATTAAAAGAATAGCATACCTTCTATTTCGAGTCAAAAGAGAGACATTAACAATTTTTATATAACTTAAAAGGGCAATTACAAGGGGAAGTTCAAATATGAGCCCAAAGGAAAATATAAATACGGCACAGAAAGACACAAACTTCCCGACAGAGATCATTGGTTTGAGATGGGGTGATTGATAGCCTAAAAGAAACTTTATGCCAAATGGAAGGGTAACAAAATAACAAAAAAATGAACCAAGGTAAAATAGAATTATTGATGCCAAAATAATAAAGGATTGAGATTTTTTTTCGTTAATTTTTAAAAGGGAAGAAAAGGATTTAAAGATTCTGTAAAATATTAAAGGTATGGAGAAAAATAAACTTCCGTAAAGCGTTAATTTAAGGATTGATATAAATGCCTCATGAACCCCATAAGATACCAAATCTTCATTAATTGGTTTATGAAGGTAGTTTAGTATAGTCTTTGAAAAAGGATAAATAAAGATTCCCAAAATGATAATAACGATAATAGTTTGAAGAAGTCCCTTTCGTAGTTGGTTTAATGCTTTAAATAATTCGTTTCGATCCATTTCTAAATTTAATTTAACATAAAATTTAAACTTCTTAAATAAGATTGCCACAATTCGCTCGAAATTGTAAGTGGGATTTATGCATGTTCATTGAGGGACTTCTGAAAAAGTCCTTAAAAAATTGGAGAACTAAGTTTAGAAATAGTTTTTTTATCAGTCATTGCGATCACCAAATGGTGCCTGGCAATCAGATGAAGTCATTTCGAGCCCGAAAGGCATGGCAAATCTCATAGATTTCTTGCTTAGCCCTGAATGAAGATTTGGAAGAGATTGATTATTTACATTAATCATTAATGGGATCATAAAATAAAAATGAGAGCTCTGAAAAATTATTTAAAAATCTTTTCATAGTGGGGAGGTAGGCTAAAAAAGCCTTCGAGCGGATACCTTTTATAGTTTAGCACAATGCCTGACTCATTGATAGTAGTTGACAAAGGATGAAAACAGAGATATATCAAAAATAAATTGTGAGGTTTAAAATGGGATTGAGAGTTGGTATTACATATAATTTAAAAAAGGATATTTATTTAAATGATAAATTGCCAATTGATTTTGCAGAAGAGTTTGATACAGAGGAGACAATCGATTCAATAAAGAATGTTCTTGAGGGTGAAGGGCATCAGGTATTTAAATTAGGTGGAGACAATGGATTAATTGAAAGATTAAAAACGACTCCAGTGGATATTGTCTTTAATATAGCAGAAGGTTTAAGAGGGAGAAATAGAGAAGCTCATATTCCAGCTATATTAGAATTTATGGATATCCCTTATACGGGCTCAGATCCCCTTACACTCTGTTTGACACTTGATAAATCAATGGCAAAAAGGGTCGTTATAAGCGAAGGCATTCCTACACCTAAATTTAAAAAGATTTTTCGATTGGAAGAATTGGAAGATTTAGAACTGCGTTATCCACTATTTTTAAAACTTTGTTATGAGGGCTCGAGCAAGGGTATAAGACTTGATTCAAAGATTAAAAATCCAGAATCCCTAAAAGATAAAGCATCATGGTTATTAAAAGAGTATGGTTCACCAATTTTAATAGAGGAGTTTATAAATGGCCCAGAATTTACCGTTGGGATAATTGGAAATAGCCCTCCAGAGGTTTTAGGTGTGATGCAGATTGAGATTAAGGGGGTTTCGACCGAGGATGCCATATACTCACTTGAAGTCAAAAGAGAATGGGAAGATAGGGTTCGTTATCATTGTCCTCCTCCAATCGATCAGGACCTTTTAAAAAAGATAGAGGAAGTTGCGATAAGGGTCTATAAAGTACTGGAGTGTAGGGATGTCTCAAGGGTTGATATTAGAGTTGGAGAAGACGGAATACCATATTTTTTGGAGATTAACCCATTACCCGGTCTTTCACCTATTTATGGAGACCTTCCAATTATGGCAAAGTATATGGGTTGGAAATATGAGGAGTTGATAATGTCCATATTCAATAGTGCATTAAAAAGATATGGTTTTATATAGATAAAAGGTGAAATATGGAAAAGTCAGAATCTAATCTATATGAACTGCTTGTTAAGAACCTTGAAGAGGCTATAATATTTGCTGATGAAGAAGGAAGGATCAGGATATTTAATCCTGTAGCTGAAGAATATTTTATGCTAAAAGAGAAGGATGTTATTGGAAAGAAGCTCGAGAGGGTAATCCCATATAAGAATATCAGGAGATATTTTGGATCTGTATATGAAAAGAAGGAAGGAAATCATGATATAGAGTTAGCCATTGATAATCCAAAGGCCCAAGCAAAGCAGAGAGAAATTCTTTTATTAAGATGCAGTTTTTATCCTATATTTGATAAAAAGGATACTTTTTTGGGCGCTCTTGCAACCTTTTCAGATATAACTGAGAGGGGATTGCTTTTGAGGGAGATAAGTCGGAGCAAAGATCTTTCAACCATAGGTGTTCTGGCGAGATGGATGGCACATGAGATAAGGAATCCCTTAAGTTCTTTAAATATAAATATCGAACTTTTGAGGGAAGAGTTGAGGGGTGAAAGTAATCTTTCAAAAAAAGAGGAGATAAATTCACTTCTAAATTTCATTAGCTATGAGACACTACGACTTGAAAATAACTTGAAGGATTTTTTGGATTTTAATCGCCTACCACCTCCAAAGTTCGAATGGGTTAGACTCAACGATGTCCTTAATTCGGTTATTAGATTGTTAAGACCGGATGCACAGTTAAAGGATGTAAGGATAGATACCCATTTCCAGAAAAATTTGCCTTTGGTCAGGATCGATGTAAGTCAATTTAATTTGGCTGTCTCAAATCTTATCATAAATAGTATTCAGGCAGTAACAGAGAAAGGGGAAATCCACATATATACTCGGGCATCAAAAAAGAATGTATTTATAATTATAAAAGATAATGGGATAGGTATCCCCAAGGAAATTATACCAAAGATCTTTGATTTTATGTTTAGTACAAAACCAACTGGATCGGGCTTGGGGCTTTCAATTGCTAAAAAGATTATCACTGACCATCAGGGAGATATTACAGTCGAAAGTGAGTTAAACCGAGGCTCCACCTTTAGGATAAGGATACCCATAGTTTTAAAAGGGAACTAAAATAGAAGATTATGGAAAACAAGGCGATTTTAATAGTAGAGGATGATCTAAGCGTTGGAGAAAGTTTGAGACTGCTATTAAAGAAGAAAGGATATAATACGTTTCTTGCCTCCAATGGGAAGGAGGCGCTTAATATTTTCCGACAAGAGATTATTGACCTTGTCATTACAGATCTGGTTATGCCCAAAATGGATGGTATTCAGCTACTGGAGGCAGTTAAGGAGATTAAACCCGAGACAGAGGTGATTGTGATCTCTGCTCAGGGTACAATTGAAAAAGCTGTTCAGGCTATGAAACTTGGTGCATTCGATTTTATTGAAAAGCCTATAAACCCAAGGGTGATATCCCTTTTAATAGAAAGGGCCTTAGAAAAGCAGGCACTGATTCTCCAAAATAGAGATTTAAGAACAAAACTTGAAGACAGGTTTCAGCTTAACAACATTATTGGAAGAAGTGATAAGATGGTAAAGATTTTTGAACTTATTCGGCATATCGCACCATATGATAGCTCTGTGCTTATTACTGGAGAGAGCGGAACAGGAAAGGAACTGATTGCAAATGCAATCCATTATAACAGCCCAAGGGCTTCGAAGCCCTTTATTAAGGTAAGTTGCGCCTCATTAAGTGAAGGGATTATTGAGAGTGAGTTATTTGGTCATGAAAAGGGAGCCTTTACAGGAGCAATTGCCTCAAGAAAGGGAAGATTTGAGCTGGCTCATGAGGGAACACTATTTCTCGATGAAGTAGAGGATATTCCCCCATCCACACAGATTAAACTATTAAGGGTTTTACAGGAAAGTGAGTTTGAAAGGGTAGGGGGGAACAAGACAATAAAGGTCGATATCCGTATCATCGCAGCAAGTAATCGTGATCTTCAAGAAGAGGTAAAAATGGGTAGATTTAGAGAGGATTTTTATTATAGATTAAATGTCGTAAATATAAAACTTCCTCCATTAAGAGAAAGGAAAGAGGATATACCTTTTCTTGTGAACTTCTTCATCGAGAGGTTTAATAAAAAGTATGGTCTAAGGGTTAAAGGTGTTTCCCAGAGGGCGATGAATGCTTTAATGGAATATAATTGGACTGGAAATGTAAGAGAACTTGAAAACACTATAGAATCCGCCATGGTTGTTAACAATCCTGAGATTCTGGATATCCAGCATCTTCCTCAAGAGATTAGAGAATTTAAAGAGAGACCTGAAATTGTTTCAATAAAGATAGGAACTCCTCTTGAAGAGGTTGAGAAAGAATTGATTTTGAAAACGCTTCAAGCTACAAGAGGAAATAAATTGAGGGCAGCAAGACTTTTAGGTATAAATGTTCGCACAATACATAGAAAACTTGAAGAAATTGGTGAATTTCCAACAAAATTAAACCAGAGTTCTGAAAAGGTACTTAAGGCGTAAATAGAAAATTTTTTAAGTCATTGCAAACACCCAAAAAAGTGCATGAAATTTCATAGATTCCTCGCTTTGCTCGGAATGAAAATTAAGAAGAGCTTCCTTTGGTTTCGTCTCTAAATAAAAATCCGCCCCTTTTCGTTAAAAGTATGGCAAAAAGTAATAATTTTTATTATAACATGCTTAAAATATGACAATTTGTCGTAGTTTTATATAAAATGATATGGCAATCTTACATAAAATTTTTGCACTCTTTTTTGTGATACGGCCTGATAAAAAATTAATTTATTGAAATCATTAAGGTTTTTTTAATCAATAAATTTTAGATTTGGCATAAAAATTGACTATAAAATAGATGTTATGAAGGAGGATAAAAAGTGGGCATTTATTCTCGATAAGGATGAGTTTGTTCGATTAAGCCTTAAAAAGATTCTGGATAGATATGGTTTTAAGGTAGAAGAGATTGAAGATTTTTCTCAACTTGAAAAGAGAAAGAGAGATGTCCAGAAGGGAGTTATCATTGCTGATCTTGATATTGGAGAGATTGAGGATGAGGTTCAATTTTTAAAGAAATGGAGTGAGAGATTGATTTTAATGAGTGCATCTCCAACAGATGAGCTATTAAGTCGATTAAAAAGATTAGGCATAAGGCGTATCATCAAGAAGCCTGTTGAACCAAATATATTGAGGAAAACATTGCGTGAGATGTCATTTTCTATTGAAATAGAGGCTTAATTATTTTAATAGAATTTTGAGATTTTCGAGAAAGGAGGTGAAAGGATATGAGAAAGTGGATATTCTTCATTCTTGCTTCAGTTCTGGTGTTAAACATTGTTGCTATTGGTATTGGTTGTAAAGGGAAGGAGGAGGCGCCAAAACCAGCGGCTAAAGAAGAAGTAAAACCAGCTGAGGCTCCTGCTCCACCACCAGCTGCACCAGCACCCGAAAAACCAGAAGAGAAACCTGCAGAAGCACCAAAGAAATAGTTTCGGGTAAAGGTGTATTAAAGGATTCTTATTTAGGTATTGGGAGGTTGGCGCTTCCCTTCGGTTTGATGGAGGCGCCAACTGGAGCAATTTAGAAATTAATTGGAGGTAAATTAATTATTTTTAAAAAAGAAAGAAGAAAAAAGAAAAAGCACATTGATGATCATCAGGGGGAAAGGCGATTCCTTAATTAAATAGAAGGAGGTATCTTATGATATCTCCTTTTTTATTCTTTTAGAATACGGTCTTTCCTCTCGATGAACAGAGATGTAGGAAGGAGAGAAAATGGAGACTGCGTCAGAGTCCAATCTATCAACGCCCCTTAAGGGGTTTGAAAGGGGTTTTCAGTTACAATTATTCCAGGTTTTAGAGGAAGAGAAAAGGGTTGAAGAACAGAAGGATGTTGTTCCATCATACTGGAAGGGGGTCTCAGAAAAAGAGTGGAATGATTGGAGATGGCAGTTAAGACATCGAATCACAACCTTAGACCAATTGAAAGAATTGATTGATTTAACACCAGAGGAGATTGAAGGTATAAAGCATTCAAAAGGGAGACTGGCCTTAGCAGTTACACCATATTTTGCAAGCCTAATGGATCCTAAAAATCCCAACTGTCCAATTAGACGTCAAGCAATACCCCGGGTAGAGGAATTGCATCTTTCTAAGAATGATATGCTTGACCCTTGTGGTGAAGATAAAGATTCACCCGTCCCTGGATTGGTTCATCGTTATCCTGATAGAGTCCTTCTGCTTGTAACAGATCAATGTGCTGTTTATTGCAGGTATTGCACGAGAAGGCGTCTTGTTGGGACACATGAAAGGGCAATCACCCCAAGCAATTTTGAAGAGATATTAAGATATCTGAGATCTCATAAAAAGGTTAGAGATGTCCTTCTGTCTGGAGGAGACCCTCTATTACTCGAAAACGAGAGGCTTGAAGAGCTTTTAAGTCGCCTAAGAGCAATCCCGCATATTGAGATTCTTCGTATCGGAACAAGAGTCCCAGTAACACTGCCACAGAGGATTACTTCTGGACTTGTAAGGATGCTAAAGAGATATCATCCCCTTATGATTTCAATCCATTTCTCGCATCCAAAAGAGGTTACAGAAGAGGTAAGAAGGGCATGTAATGATTTAGCTGATGCAGGAATCCCACTGGGAAGTCAAACAGTATTGCTCAAGGGAATCAATGATAAACCGCATATCATGAAGAAACTGATGCATGAGCTTCTTAAGATCCGAGTGAGACCATACTATATCTATCAATGTGATCTTGCAATGGGGACAGAACACTTTAGGACATCTGTAGCTACAGGGATTCAGATTATAGAAAAATTAAGAGGGCACACGACAGGCTATGCAGTTCCAACATATGTTATAGATGCACCTGGGGGAGGCGGAAAGATTCCGGTTGAACCTTCCTATCTGGTATCGAGGGGAAAGGGAAAGGTAGTTCTGAGAAATTATGAAGGAAAGATATTTGAATATCCTGAGCCAAATATTATTGAATTCAGAAAGGCAAGGGCCAATCGAGAGGAAAAGGTTGAACAGAAGAAGGTTATGGCCTGAAGAATTTAGATATGGAGAAGAAAAGATTAAAGGTTGCCATAATCTATAATTTATTTGAAAGGCTCCAAAAAGGTGAGGAAAAGGATATTCTGGCCGAAGAGGGTGTAATCGAAGAGATTGGGGCTGTAGAGAAAGCCATTCATTCGTTAAATTATGAGTGTTATACATTAGCAATTAAAGATGATATATTTACTATAATCCACTGGCTTAAGGAGATTAGGCCTGATGTAGTATTTAACCTTTGTGAAAGTGTTTTTGGAAATGCCTCTCTTGAGATGAATTTCCCGGCAATGTTAGAGCTTTTTAAGATACCATATACTGGCTCATCTCCTCTTACACTGGGTTTATGTCAGGACAAAGGAAAGGTTAAGGATATACTCTTCTCTCAGGGTATTTTGACACCACGTTATAAGATCTTTGATCAATGGTCAAATCACATAGAAGAAGATGTATTTCCTGTTATAGTTAAACCATTACATGAAGATGGAAGCCTCGGGATTTCAAAAGATAGCGTTGTCTACGACAATGAAGCACTTCGAATGAGAATAAAATATGTGATTGAAAAATATAATCAACCCGCATTAGTAGAAGAGTTCATAGATGGAAGGGAATTAAATGTGAGTATTTTAGAAACAGATGGTGAACCAGAAGTCCTTCCAATATCTGAGATCGATTATTCAGATTTTCCAGAAGGGATTCCCAAGATATGCGGGTATGAAGCAAAGTGGGTAACCGAAAGTATAGAATATCAGAGATCGCGACCTATTTGCCCTGCACCATTAGATTGGGTTTTAAGAAAAAGAGTAGAATATATTGTGATAAAAGTCTATAAGCTATTTGGATGTCGTGATTATGCAAGAGTGGATTTAAGGGTTAATGGAGATGGAGAGATATTCGTTTTAGAGGTTAATCCTAACCCTGATATTTCTCTCCAATCAGGTTTTGCAAGGGCTATAAAGGCAAAGGGTATGAGTTATGATGAATTTATAGGATACTTAATTGAAAAGGCCCTCCGGAGGGGAATATAGTCAGACCAAATATTTCTCAGCAAAAATAAGGCATTATTGAGAACCTATCATTTTATTATCAGAATAAATGAAATTACTTCCAAAGATCATTTTAAAAGAGGGAAGAGAAAAATCTCTCCTAAAGGGACACCCATGGGTATTCTCAGGTGCTGTTGAACGGATTGAGGGTGAGCTTACTCCAGGAGATCTGGGAGAGATTTATTCCAAGGATGGAAGATTTATGGGGCTTGGACATGTCAATCCTAATTCACAGATCATCTTTCGCCTATTAACATATAAGAAAGAGGAGATCGGAGTAGATTTTTATAAAGAACGTATATTAAATTCAGCAAAAATAAGGGAGATATTTTTAAAAGATAAAACAGATGCTTACAGGGTTGTAAATTCAGAAGGAGACTTTCTGCCAGGATTGATTATAGATCGTTATGGTGATTTCTTTGTAATGCAATGTTTAACAGCTGGTATAGAAAGGATTAAAGGTATTCTCATAGATATAATCTCAGAGGAGTTTTCTCCTCGATCCATATATGAAAGAAGTGATGTTACAACAAGAAGAGAAGAGGGGCTTAAGGAGATTTCAGGATTACTTTCTGGAGAGGAAGTCCCTGACCTTATAGAAATCCATGAATATGGAGCAGTTTTTAAGGTGGATATTAAAAGAGGGCAGAAGACAGGTTTTTATATTGATCAAAGGGAGAATAGAAGTCATTTAAGATTGGTATCCAAGGGTAAAAATGTTTTGGATTGTTTCTCATATACAGGAGGGTTTTCTATCCATGCAGGTTTAGGGGGCGCAAAATCACTAACTCTTATTGACTCTTCAGAATATGCCTTAGAGTTAGCAAAAGCCAATATTTTTATAAATCATCTCGATGAGGTTAATCATAATTTAATTCGAGGTGATGTGTTTAATGTTTTAAGGGAACTTGAGCCAGGATACGATTTAATAATTCTTGATCCTCCTCCATTTGTTAAGAGAAAAGGACAGCTACAGGGGGCTTTAAGGGGATATAAAGATATTAATCTTTTAGCTTTTCGTTTATTAAAAGAGGGAGGATTACTTCTAACATTTTCGTGTTCTCAACACATGAGCTGGGATTTATTCCATAAGACAATATGTTTTTCAGCTATTGATGCGGGAAAGAAGGTTCAGATTCTTAAACGAATGGGGCATCCTTTAGATCACCCAGTCAATAGTTTTCATTCCGAAGGAGAATATTTAAAGGGATTTTTTCTGAGAGTACTTCCTTGACCGCTTAGATTCATTTAGTTAAAATGAGATTAAAATATCTGAAGGAAGATATAAATTGGATAACGAACAAAGAGTAAAGGTAGATTATTTTGGAGATATAAAAAGGACTGATTATTGTGGAGACCTAACCAAAGAGGACAGTGGCCGCGAGGTTGTTCTTTTCGGATGGGTTCAAAAGAGAAGGGATCTCGGAGGGCTTATATTTGTTGAGCTAAGGGATAGAAGTGGTATTATTCAGGTCGTTTTCAATCCTGAGATCAATAAAGACATCCATGAAAGGGCTCAGTCCCTCAGGAGTGAATATGTGATAGGGGTAAAGGGAGATGTTGTCTCAAGACCTCCTGGGACAGAGAATCCGAAACTAAAAACAGGAGAGATTGAAATAACTGCAAGGGACTTAAGGATCTTTAATACCTCAAAAACACCTCCTTTTCTTATTGAAGATAATGAAGAGGTTGCGGAGAATGTTAGGTTAAAATATAGGTATTTAGATCTAAGAAGACCGAAACTGCAAAGAAATTTAATCTTTCGTCACAGGGTTGCACAGGAGGTGAGGAATTATTTTGATAGTTTGGGGTTTTTAGAGATAGAAACTCCGATGCTTACAAAAAGCACTCCTGAGGGTGCAAGAGACTTTTTAGTACCCAGTAGACTCAGCCCTGGCTATTTTTATGCATTGCCCCAGTCTCCACAACTTTTTAAACAGATACTTATGATCTCAGGATTTGATAGATATTTCCAGATTGTGAGGTGTTTCAGGGATGAAGACCTTCGTTCTGACCGTCAACCAGAATTTACACAGATCGATGTCGAGATGTCATTTGTAACCATTGAGGATATAAAGAAGGTAATGGAAGGTTTAATGGTTCACATATTTAAAAAGGTTATGGATATAGAGCTCGAAACTCCATTTCCTGTGCTTCCTTATGAAGAGGCAATTAATCGTTATGGAATAGATAAACCTGACATTAGGTTTGGCATGGAACTAAAAGATGTTTCAAGGATTATGAGCAATTCAACCTTCGAGATTTTTAGAGATGCAGTAGAGAAGGGTGGAGTTATTAAGGCAATCAATGTAAAAGGAGGGGCATCTTTTAGCCGAAAGGAACTTGATGAACTAACAAATTTTGTTAAAAACTTTGGTGCAAAGGGATTAATTTCGGCAAAGATTACATCTGAAGGGTGGCAATCGATTATTCAGAAAAACCTAACAGATGAAGAAAAGAAAGCTATTAAAGAAGAACTGAACGCTGAAATAAATGACCTGATCATCTTTGTTGCAGGAACAAAAAAAGTGGTTAATCAATCGCTTGCAAATCTACGTCTTTATTTAGGAGAAAAATTAAGACTCATACCTGAAAATAGATATCAATTTGTATGGATTGTGGATTTTCCCCTTTTAGAATACGATGAGACAGAAGGCCGATATGTGGCTGTCCATCACCCTTTTACAGCTCCAAAAGATGAAGATATTCCAAAATTGAAGGATAATCCAGAAGAGGTCAAAGCCAAGGCCTATGACCTCGTTTTAAATGGATCAGAGATAGGGGGTGGAAGTATCAGGAATCACCTTAGAGAAGTTCAATCCATGGTATTTGAGAAACTCGGGATGAATGAGCAAGAGGCTCGGGAAAGATTTGGATTTTTGCTAGAGGCCCTTGAGTTTGGGACACCTCCTCATGGTGGGATTGCATTTGGTTTTGATCGGTTGATTATGATTATGACACATTCGGAATCGATAAGGGACGTAATTGCATTTCCAAAGACACAAAAGGGGACTTGTCTGATGAGTGATGCCCCATCTCTTGTGGATCAAAAGCAGTTAGACGAGCTCTGGATCAAGGTAAAAGAGGTCAAGGCGTAATAAATTTTTTATAGGAAAGGACAGGATATGGGTATAGGTGAAAAGAAAAAGAGATTTAAAATCAGATCAAATCAAGGACAATTTCCACTTCTTGATGTTCAGGAGCCAAACCTTTACAGACATATCTTTCCATATGAAGAGGTTTGTAGAATTGAGTTTGATAATAAATTTGTCTTCTTTGATCCTCCCGAAGAGATATTTATTACAGATACAACTTTTCGTGATGGTCAACAAGCAAGGCCTCCATATACCGTTGAACAGATTGTAGACCTTTTCGATATGCTACATAAATTGGGTGGCCCTAATGGCGTAATCAGGCAATGTGAATTTTTTCTTTACAGCGAAAAAGATAAGGAGGCTGTTGAAAGGTGCCTTGAAAGAAACTATCGGTATCCAGAGATTACAGGATGGATAAGGGCAAATAAAGAGGATTTTAAATTTGTAAAAGAGATGGGATTAAAGGAGACAGGGATATTAACATCTGTCTCAGATTATCACATTTTTTTGAAACTGAAGAAGAACAGGAGGGTTGCGCTTCGTGAATATCTTTCAATCGTTTCATCAGCCCTGGAGCTTGGAATAATTCCAAGATGTCACTTTGAGGATATAACGAGGGCTGATATTTATGGATTCTGTGTCCCATTTGCTCAGGACCTAATGAGATTATCTGAAGAAGCAAAGATCCCTGTAAAGATCAGGTTATGTGATACCCTTGGATTTGGAGTGCCTTATGCAGGTGCCACGCTTCCTCGATGTGTTCCGAAGATAGTTAGGGCCATGATTGATGATGCAGGTGTTCCATCCGAATATCTTGAATGGCATGGTCATAACGATTTTCATAAAGGATTTATCAATGCCACCACAGCTTGGCTTTATGGATGTTCTGCAGCCAATGGAACACTGCTCGGATTCGGGGAAAGAACTGGTAATACCCCAATCGAAGGCTTGATTATAGAATATATAAGTCTTATGGGGCATGATAATGGCGTTGATACAACAATGATTACAGAGATAAGAAACTACTTTGAAAGAAATATCGGTGTTCATATCCCTCCGAACATGCCGTTTGTGGGAGCAAATTTCAATTCTACAAGTGCAGGTATTCATGCTGATGGTATTTTGAAGAATGAGGAGATATATAATATTTTCAATACAGCCAAGATTCTTAATAGACCGATCTCAATATCTGTAAATGACAAATCTGGATTAGCTGGAATAGCCCAATGGATTAACTCACACTTTGCATTAACAGGCAAGGATAAGATTGAAAAGACCCATCCAGGCGTTGCAAAGATAAATCGATGGTTGATGAAGCAGTATGAGGAGGGAAGAACTACGGCAATATCAGATCAAGAGATGGAGAAGATTACAAGAAAGTATCTACCTGAAATATTTGTTTCAGAATTTGATATGCTTAAGGCAAAAGCACATGAAATGGCAGCACATATCATTGAGCGAGTAATTGAAGAGCCTAAGATAAAGTCAATGGATCCAAGCCAGATGGAACCAATACTTCAAACCCTTGTAGACGAATATCCTTATATTCAATTTGCATACGTAGTAGACATTCGTGGAACAAAGATTACAAGGAATATCTGTCAGGCCGTTGATCAATCAAAATATGAGAATGTTGGGGTGGGTGAAAACTACTCGAATCGCCCCTGGTTCATCGAACCCTTAAAAGATGGAAAGATCCATGTAACAGACCTTTATTCCTCCAAGATTACCGGTGCTCTCTGCATCACAGTTTCCGGACCGATTAGAAAGGAAACAGGAGAGATTCAAGGTATTTTGGGCCTTGATATTCGTTTTGAAGATCTCACTAAAAGCGAGGAGGAATGATTTAAAGAATGGTTTTTAACATAAGTTTAAAAATCGACTTCCAGATTTATTTCTTATAGGAAAGTTAATTTAGCTTCCATTTTTTAAAAAATAATGGTATAGATTTTACTTGTCATGGTTGGGCTCATCTGTGAAAAGTGAAAATACCCAGGGCCTTACTCTCCAACCCTTGGGGAGTAGAGAAGAAATAGATTTGTTTTCTATAAGTGCAAAGCGAAAAAATATTAGTTAAAGAAAGGAGGGCAATCTATGGTAAAGAAAAGCTTAGTTTTTGCTATCATTATCGTTTCAACATTAATCTTATTTTCATTATCTATTTCTGAAGCTAAGGTATTTCGATTTAAATTTGGTGCAACAAGCGTTCGTTCGGGGCTTTATGCGAATACAGTTGCAATGGCAGGGATTATCAATAAGGCCTATCCAGGAGAGATTTCGGTTACTGTAGTAGAAACAGGAGGCTATGTGGAGAACCTCGAGCGGATAAGACGAAAAACCATTCACGCAGGTCCTGCAAGCACAGGTGCAGCTGCTGCAAGTTACTTAGGGATACTCGACTGGGAAAATAAACCTGATAAGAATTTGAGGACACTTTGGGGAGGATACTTTACGCCCATCCATCTTGTTGCAAGTAAAAAGAGTGGTATAAAAACTGTGGAGGAATTTGAAGGAAGAACATTTGCTATGAATCCAGGTACAACTTCTGGCTGGCATATAGAATACTTCTTTAAGGCGCTTGGGATAAAGCCAAATTATAAATTGATGGGTCTTGGAGCAAGCCCCGATGCTATGAAGGCAGGAGTTGTGGATGGTTGGTTTAAGGCAGGTTTTAAGGATGCAGCCATCCTTGATATCGAGGCAGCAATGGAAATCACAATTGTTCCAATCCGTCCAGAACATATAGAGAAGGCTGAAAAGGTTCAACCAGGACTTCATCGTAGTATGACAATACCAGCAGGACTTTTTAAAGCAGTTACCTCAGAACAGTTAAGTTATGCATATGTTGTGGCTGATTTTGTTCATAAGGATGTTCCTGAGGATGTTATATACAAAATTGTAAAAGCAATATGGCAGAACCGGGCCTCTCTAATTGCTCCACTTGCAACCTTAAAAGAAGGGAAGTTTGATGATATGGTTGGAAATGCCGTGAAGTTCGGTTTAAAGGTTCCATTCCATGCTGGTGCGGTAAGATTATACAGAGAAGTGGGTCAGAATGTTCCTCCTGATTTAATTCCTCCAGAATTTAAAAAATAGAATATAAGAGGAGGTAGAACTATGAGGAATGAAAAATTTTTTAATAAATTCTTTTCTTTAGCAATATTAACCTTGTTTGCATTGGTTATCACTGCATGTGTCCCTAAGGCGCCGATGGAGAGAGAGGCAAACCTTTCGATTGAACCACCAAAAGGAAAAGCAGGAGCTGCGATCAAGATAAGAGGTTCAAACTTTTTACCCGAAGAGAAGGTCGAGATTGTTATGACCGTAGGTGAAGTTCATCATTTGCTCGGCACTGAAAAAGTAGAAATCATTGTCTCAGACAAAAATGGTTCATTTGTAGTCAATTCAGGCATTCCTGTAAAGACACCACCAGGCGTTTATAAAGTAACAGCAAGCGGTGATAAAGGCAGTCGAGGAATTTTTAACCTCGAGGTCATAAAGTAAGTTTTTTAAGGAGGGGGGAGAAATGAGGGAGCTTAGGGGTGGGTGGAGATTTATATGTGGAGTATTAGTCGGTTGTTGGTCAATCTTTTTAATTTATACAGCATTAACTGTAGCTCTCCATCCCCTCCTTCAGGGAGGGGTTTCGCTTGCCTTTGGATTGGCACTTGTATTCCTTCTTTACCCATTAAATAAAGATAAATTACAGGATAAATCAGACTCATTGAAGAAGAAAATAATTTATGGGACAAAGGATTCGCCTTCTTTTCTTGACATTATTCTATTGATCATTTCGATTACACCCTGTATATATATCATGATAGCATGGGAGAGTGTTGCTCGTGCTGTAGGTCGTTACGAGGATTATCAGCTTATTATGGGAGCAGTATTAGCAATCTTACTTCTCGAAGGAACAAGACGTGCACTTGGAAATGTTATTCCAATTGTTGTCCTTTTCTTTCTTCTTTATGCATTGTTTGGAGAATATATCCCAGGGTTCTTTGGTCACTCTGGTTATAGCATTTCAGAGATTCTTTATCAAACCTATCTCATGACAGAGGGTATCTGGGGAATGCTTACAGACCTTACAAGTCGTGTGATTGCCCTCTTTGTCATCTTCGGTCCAGTATTATTTGCAATAGGTATAGGTAAAGGATTTATGGATCTTGCCCGTTTCACCGGAGGCAGATTTACTGGAGGGGCAGGTCAGATTGCTGTAGTGTCGAGTGCATTTTTTGGCATGCTTTCAGGTTCTGCTGTGGCTAATGTTGCAACAACAGGTGCATTTACCATTCCCACGATGAAAAAGGTCGGCTATAGAAGTGAGTTTGCAGGGGCAATAGAGGCCTCTGCTTCCTCAGGAGGCCAGATTATGCCGCCCATAATGGGAGCTGGAGCCTTTGTAATGGCTGAATTCCTGAATATTCCATACCTCAATGTGATGATTGCAGGATTAATACCAGCAATCATTTATTTTGCCGGTGTTTGGGCAGGGGTATATATTGAGGCCAAAAGAGCTGGTTTAGGAAAGCTTCCTCCAGAGCTTATTCCTAAATTTAGCGAGGTTTTTGCCCCTCGTCAGGTAATGATGGTATTTATTCCAGTAGGCCTTTTAATATATTTACTTATAAGATTTTTACCTCCACAACTGTGTGCTGCCTGGGCGCTGATTGTAGCTATGGTATTATATATGGCTACCTCCGGTCCATTTACACTAAAAGGGATTTGGGAGAAGATAAAAATTATAGCAGGCGCTTATTACTCGGGAGTTACTTCCTCACTTGCATGGCTTATGGTAATGATGAGTTGTGTTCAAATGGCAGTAACTATGATATCCCTAACAGGGTTTGGGGTTAAGATTTCAGAGATCATCCTGTCACTTGCAGGTATGAATATTTTTCTTGCACTGATTGCGACAATGATAACAGCAATAATTCTCGGGATGGGTATGACCACAACCGCAGCCTATGTTATTGCTGCTGCGGTTTTAGGACCTGCCCTTGCAAAAATGGGAATCCCTGCACTGGCAGGCCATCTTTTTATATTCTGGTTTGCAATTAAATCAGGCTTGACCCCTCCAGTCTGTATCGCTGTTTTTACTGCTGCTGCCATTTCTGGAGGTAACTGGCTTCGACTTGCATGGATATCCATTCGTTTGGGAATTGGTGGTTACATCATGCCATTTTTCTTTGTTTTCTATCCTGTATTTTTGATGCAGGGTCACCCATTAAAAATATTGTCTTCTGCTATCTTGGCCATTATCGCCATGTTTCCACTTGAGGCATCAATAATGGGACACTGGCTTAAGCCAACAACTATATTGGAACGTATACTTTTCTTCGCTGGTGGCCTTGCTATACTTCACCCTTCTCTTATAACCGATTTATTGGGATTGGTATTGATAGTGATGGGTCTTCTAAGCCAAAAATATCTTGGACCTATTCCTGTAATCGGAATTAGGCCAGGCTATATTGTAAAGACCCAATCAGATGATAAGACATTGAAAGAAGATAGATGAAAAATATTCTGGAGGAGAGAAGTTGATTATCCCAGACACATTAAAAAAGGCATTAAAACTTTTTCCCAAAAAAGAGGCTGTTGTATGTGGAGATCATCGATTCGTGTATGAAGAATTTCATAAAAGAGTTAACAAACTCGCCGGAATCCTAAAATACTTTGGAATTGGGAAAGATGATAAGGTCTCAATTCTTCATCCTAATTGCCATTATTTCTTAGAGGCCTACTATGGTATTTCAAAGATTGGGGCAGTATCTGTTCCAATTAATTATAGGCTTTCTCCCCAGGAGATTGCCTTTATCATAAACGATTCTGAATCAAAGATTTTAATCTCAGATCCCCGGTTTTTAGAAACGGTTGATTCTATAAGAGATAAGATTTCAGGGATAAATAAAATAATATGGACAGGTGGAAATGAGATATCAGAGAGCAAAAGAGACATCTCCTATGAGGGATTAATAAAAAATACATACTTTGAAAAGATCTTTGATGAGATAATATCTGAAGATGATCCTGCCCAAATTTACTATACAAGTGGAACAACAGGACGGCCAAAAGGTGTTGTACTTTCACATAAGAATGTGATGACACATGCCCTTGGAACTATAGCAGAGCTTCAGCTTACAGACAGAGATATCTGGATCCATGTGGCTCCCCTTTTTCATCTTGCTGATGCCTGGGCAACATGGGCAATAACATGGGTTGGGGGGAAGCACGTGCTTGTAAGGGAATTCGACCCACGTAAGGTTCTTGAAACTATTGAGAGGGAGAAAGTTACAATTACAAACCTGATTCCGACGATGCTAAATCTAATGGTAAATCATCCTGATGTGGGGAAATATGATTACAGCAGTTTGAGGGTTTTGTTAAGTGGTGGTGCCCCAATAGCTCCTGAAGTGGTTCGGAAAATAGTTGACACATTTAAGTGTGACTATATTCAAACCTACGGGATGACAGAAACAAGCCCATATCTTACACTATCTATTTTAAAAGATCATTTAAAAAAGCTTCCTAAAGAAGAACAGCTTAAGTTTAAGGCAAAGACTGGAAGGGAATTTATTGGTGTTGAATTAAAGGTGGTGAACGAAAAAGGAGAAGAGGTAAAAAAGGATGAGAAAGAAGTTGGTGAAATTATTGTAAAGGGAGATATTGTCACAAAAGGCTATTGGAGATTACCTGAAGAGACAGAGAAATCTATTAAAGATGGTTGGCTCTATACAGGTGATTTAGCTGTAATGGATGAAGAGGGTTATGTGACGATTGTTGATCGAAAAAAGGATATGATTGTAACAGGAGGAGAGAATGTTTATTCGACAGAGGTAGAAAATGTTCTCTACTCGCATCCCGCTATCCTTGAATGTGCAGTGATAGGTGTCCCTGATGAAAAATGGGGAGAGGCTGTAAAGGGTATTGTGGTTCTAAAGCCTGGATATAAGACATCGGCTGAAGAGATTATAAAATTTTGTAAAGATCGTTTGGCCCATTACAAAGCCCCTAAATCTATAGATTTTATGGATGCGCTTCCAAGGACAGGCTCTGGAAAGATTCATAAGAAAAGTTTGAGGGATAAATATTGGCAGGGTTACGAAAAAAGGGTTCATTAAGATCTTAATAAGATATAAAAATTTACAACCATATTACCCTCAATCATTTAAATCCAGAAGATTAAGGAGGTAAATTTGATATGCATAAGAGTAATCCAAGTTGTGCAATCTGTGGGTCTGTTGAAAAATTTTGTCAGGTGGAAAATGGAAAGGGTCCATCGTGGTGTCCTACAAAAAAAGAGAAAAAGATAATAAAGGAGGCATTAAAAAAATATGATGATATGAAATTTAGTAAATTTGCTAAAATGGCTTCGATACAAGAGGGTTCTTGCTATATTAATAGAGATGTAAAACCTTTTATAATGTTTCCAGTTAAGAGTAGGTTAGAAGAATTAATAGAATTTTCTAATAGAATGGGCTATAAAAAATTGGGCTTAGCCTTTTGCGCAGGTTTGACCCATGAGGCCTCAATTCTTTCCCGTATCCTTGAAGGAAATGGATTTGAGGTTATTTCTGTCTGTTGTAAAGTTGGTGGAGTTCCAAAAGAGAGGATTGGGTTAAAAGAGGAAGAAAAGGTAAAGATAGGTGAATTTGATGCAATGTGTAATCCAATTATGCAGGCAATGATTCTGAACAAATCAAAAACAGATTTTAATATTATGTTAGGACTTTGTATTGGACATGACTCCTTATTTTTAAAATTTATTAAAGGCCTAACCACTGTGTTTGCAGTGAAAGATAGAATAACAGGTCATAATCCCCTTGCAGCAATCTATACATCACATTCATATTACAAAAGAATGTTAAAAAAGGTAGTCAAATAATAAAATTGGATTTTAATTATTGTCTCATGATAATATTTTGACATATACGTACCCCTTTCATTCCATCAGATGTCCAATAATCAGCTCCTACTTTTTTACATACATTTTCATCTACCCGACCTCCAATAATATATGCTTTTGGAGATAAATGTGGGGGTACACTTTTTTTTAAAAGCTCGATTGTTTCTTTCATACTATCAAATGCCCCACTGATCAAGCATGACAGCCCCACAATATCTGGTTTGAATTCATAAACTGCTGCCAAGAATTTACTTGGTGGGACGTCTATCCCAAGGTCATTAATTGTAAACCCATGGGCCCTAGCTAAAACTTTGAATATATCCTTTCCAATAAAGTGGATGTCACCCTCAACCGTCCCGAGGAGTATACTACCTAAATCACTATAAGTTGTTTTATGCTCTATAAGAGGTAAGATCAATTGGCCTACTTGACGCATGATCTCACCTGCCATGATTAATCCAGAGATATAATAGATCCTTTTTTCAAAAAGTTCTCCAACTTTAACCATTCCCTTATGGCATAGATTGATGATAGTCATTGGATCAATGCCATCTTCTAAGAGTTGTTCTATTGAATCAAGGACCTCATCCTCTTTTAGCTCAGCCATGAACTTAATTAGATTTTCTTGCCTATCTTCAAACATATACTTGGATATCTAAAAACTTCGTTTTTTTCCAAGACCTATAGTTGCAGTGAATCTTAAGCGATCGGCACGACATATAAATCTTCCAAAACTAACAGGTTTATCCTCGAAATCAAAAAAGATGTGTTCTATCTTGAAAGCAGGCTGCATAGGTATGGTATTAAGCAAATCCGCCTCTTCTTTTGTAAGAACTGTTGCCTCAATCGTGAGATCACCTCTTTTAAATTTCGTTTCACTCGTTCCAATAAATAAACCATGTAATGAAGTTACTTCTAATTCGGCTTCTACAATTGGTCTATAAGGATCGTAAATCAAATATTCTTTGTGGTAAAGAAATGGATCACCATCGCGAAGTAAAAGCCGTCTTATCAATATTATCCTCTCCCCTACTTTTATAGCCAACTTATTAGCTGTATTTTCATCTGACTTTAATATTAATGCCTCTAATATTTTAACTTTAGTTTTTTCTTTATCTTTAAAAATACTATGAAATTCTTCTAATGTGAAAATAACATTACTTAAATCTGGGGCTTTTACATAAGTTCCACTTCCTTGAATAGTAGTTACAATTCCTTGGTTTATTAGCAAATTAATAGAGCGTCGAACAGTCATTGGGCTTAATTGATATTTTTCACAGAGCTCTGATTCAGAAGGTAAACGATCTCCTGGTAAATATATACCTTTAGCGATTTGTTCTTTTAATATATTGACAAGTTGAATATAAGCTGGTTCAATGGAGTGGCGATCAATGGCTTCTTTATATATAAAGACTTGATTATCTAAATTATTATTTTTCCTCATATAGTTTAAGTTATATATATAACTTTTTGATAAATAATGTCAATAAGTTAAAAAATTAAATTTTTAGTGGCATATTAATTATGTTTTTTCTAAGGCGATTGTTTGCAATTTAAACATTAAAAGCCCGCTTCAAAGGGTTTTGAACCATACCTTTCCAATCTATCAAAGACTTTTTCAGGGATCACTATAAAAGTCCTTGACAAGTTCTCTATAGAAGTTATAATAATACGATAAAAGTTAATTAAACCATTAAAATGTGCCAAGAATTAAAAAGCCAAACTATACCTGAAATATTTTTTAAAAAAGTAAAATCCAAACCGAATGATATTGCCTATAGGGTAAAAAAGTTTGGTATATATCGTGAAAGAAACTGGTTAAATTTTTATCAAATGGTAGAAAGTTGTGCAATGGGATTTATTGAATTAGGTTTAAAACATGGTGATTTTATAGCATTATTTGGTGATCCAAGTGAGGAATGTACAGTTTGTGAGCTTGCTGCAAATTCTTTAGGTGCTATTAGTGTTTGTCTTCACCCTAATTTTTCTTCAAAATACATAGAAGATATTCTTCAAGATTTTAAGCCCGTCATTATAATTATTGGAAATCAACTATATTTAGATCGTATCAGCTCACTTTTTGGCAAATTTACATTTATTAGAACCATAATTATCATCGATACTAAAGGACTTTTTGAATTAGAATCTCTAAGTTTGATATCTTTTAACGACCTTATTCAAAAAGGAAAAGATAGATTAAAATTCGAACCAGAGGCTTTTAAAAAAATTATAGAAGAAGTAAAACCTACTGACGGGTTATTTGTCACTTTTACTTCTGGAGTTTCAGGAAAACCAAAGGGTGTTCTTATAAGTCATGGTAAATATTTGCTGGCAACCAACACTTTAATTGAGCTACATCCTATATTAACTACAATGACTCATAGGACTTTAGCATATCTTCCAATATCACATTTTATTAGTAAAATGGTTACTATCACTCTTCCATTATTAGCTTCAATAATTCCCCATTATGGTGACCCTGCAGAGTCCCTTCATCAGTGTTTTTTTGAAACTGCTCCTACCTTTCTTTTTACTACTCCTGCTTATCTTAAAAAATTAGCTTCAATTATTTTCATAGGAATTGAGAATTCAAGTTGGTTTAAAAGAGTTATATGTAAAAAGTGTTTAGAGTTTGGCAGAAGTTATATTAAAAATCTTGAGGTTCAAACATCAGATATATTTTCCAGGATAATCTATTTTATTTGTTATCAAACTATATTTAGGCCAATTCTTAATAAGATTGGATTTGATAAACTAAAGATTATTATTTCAACAGGGTCAAATTTTCCTTATGAAATCTTTAAATTATGGAGAATATACGGTTTAAAAATTTCAGACATGTATGCAGTTACTGAGATTGGAATTATTACCAAACAAGAATCAAATTTCTTAAAAACGGGAAACATTAATAAGGCCTCTTATTTGGAATTAAGAATATCTAAGGAGGGAGAGATTCTTATTCGTGGAGATAGAATATTTAATGATTATTGTAAAGAATCTAATTTATCGGTAATCGACTCTGAAGGATGGTTTCATACAGGGGATTTTGGAATGTTTGGATCAAATGGTAATTTAATGATTTTGGGGCGTTTGGAAGATATTATTAAGACTTCAGGTGAGGAGATAATAAACTTAAAACATATTGAGAATCATTTAAAGTCAAATCATTATATTAATGAAGCAATAGTATTCAGAACTCAAAATAATAATTTAATAGCTTTAATTGAAATAAATTATGAGACATTATCTAATTGGGCAAGGAAAGGGAATATCCAATTTACAGATTATTCAAGTTTAGTCCAAAACTCAGAAATCGTTAAATTTATTGGGAAAGAAATTGATAATATAAATAATAAGTTAGAGCCAAAAGAAAGGATAAATGCTTATAAGTTATTACCAGTGGAGTTAATTCCAGGTGAAGAAGGAAGCCCCCTTACGTATAACCGGAAGATTAGTCGTCAGAAAGTGTTTGAGAAATTTGGAAATTTGATAAAAATTTGAACAGATCAAAAATAGGTTTAAAGGAGGTGATAGCAAAAGTTATAAAAATTCTTATTTTAACCGGAATCCAAGAAATTTCTTAAAACAAAAATAAGGAGGTTTTAAAATGCCAAAAAAGAGATTATTGTTAATGGTATTAATAATGTCAGTAATCATATTATCCCGACATATATCTTCAGCAAAAGAAGCATATATTGTGGGAGTTAATATGGCTGTTACTGGTCCAGGTTCAGAAACCTATGCTCCAATAAAAGATGCATTGGATATTTATTTCAAAGAGATAAATGCAATGGGAGGAATAAACGGCCATCCTGTTAATATTGTTATTGAAGACAATGCAAATCAACCATCTAAGGCTGCAGCCCAAGTTAAAAAGCTTATAACTCAAGATAAAGTTATACTTATTATCTTGGCCAGTTTATCAAGTACCTATGCCCCTGTTGTAGAAGTAAGTCAGAGATATAATATTCCTCTATTTTTTGGAGCGGTTTGTCCACTTGAAGTCTATCCACCGAAGCCAGATCCAAACCAATTTTGTTCATGTGCTTTTGGATCTAAATTTGATACTCGTTTTGCAATATCTTTCATTCGTGAACAAACAGGGGGTAAGGTAAAACTTGGGCTTGCAGGAATGAACATACCAATTTCGAGGCAAGAAGTAGATTATGCAGAGGAGTTAGCCAAATCAATGGGTATTGAAGTAGTGGCAAAGGAGTATACTCCACCACCAACACCAGACTATACTCCATATGCTACAAAGATAAAGGATGCTGGAGCTCAATGGGCTTATTCATGGGCACCCTGGGGGATGCAGATAAGGACATTTGAAGCATTACGTAAGCTTGGGTGGAAAGGAAATTATCTATGCTGGGCCCATATACAAGCAGAAGATGAATTAGAACGTTTAAAGGACGATGGATTATATGTTTATGGTACAAATGCCTTTTTTGCAGATAACTCTGAAACCCATAAGAAGATTAAAACATCCGCAGAAAAAGCAAAAAGTATATATCCCTATACTCAACTTACTGAAGGTTGGATTATTGCAATGACTCTGGAGTCCATTTTAAAGAATACCTCATGGCCAGCAACTCCTGATAAAATAAGGAATGCAATGAGTAAAATAACAGTTGATACAAAAGGTCTCAAAGGAGGACCTTTAATTTGGACAGAGCAAAACCACTTTAGAACAATCACATATCACCGAGTTTATAAATGGGATTCAAAAAAGAAAGGTATTGTGCTTGTAAAGGATTGGACTCCGTCAGAAGTTAAATAATAAAAAGAAGGTATTACGGGAACAATCATGTTCCCGTAATACCAAGGGTAAAATAAAATGCAAAACATCGCTAATTTAGTTGTTCTTTCTTCATTATATTGCCTAATTGGATTGGGGTATGTATTTATATATCGATCAAGTCGTATATTAAATCTTGCCCACGGTGAATTTATGGCCTTAGGGGGCTATTTTTTATTTACAGTAAGTCTAAATTTATTTTCTAACCCTATCCCATCTTTTATTATTTCATTTATTTTTAGTATAGGATTAGGTTTAATTGTTTACTTTATTTTAATGAAGTATATGGCTGGCGAGTCAATATTTGCAGCAGTGCTTGTTACAATTGCGCTCGGCATACTTCTGCGAGGATTGATTACACTAACATGGACATCACAAATCTGGTATCCACTTAAATATTTAGCTCTACAGAATGTATCACATCAAATAATAAAGGGAGCTGTTATCTCTACATTTGGAATAATTAAAATTATTAGTGCATTCTTATTATTTTTGAGTCTTTTTTTATGTTTGAAATTTACAAAGTGGGGTCAGAGAATGCGTGCTGTGGGTGAAAAACCTTTACTTTCTTCACAACGTGGCATTGAACTTCACAAATACTATGCCATCTCATGGGGGATTGGTGCATTTACTGGTGGCCTTGCGGGAATGATCCAAGCTTGTGATTCAGGTTTGGACCCTGGAATGTCTGTAATTGGGCTCAAAGCCTTTCCTGTGGTTTTAGTTGGTGGACTTGATAGTTTTATAGGAATTATCCCTGGGGCTTTTACTGTTGCACTTGCTGAAATTATAACTATCAATTATGTAAGTCCACAGGCAAGTGATGTAGCCCCGTTTTTCGTTTTACTTTTAATGCTTCTTATCCGGCCATGGGGATTTTTTGGCACTAAAGAAGAATTAGAAAGGGTTTAAAATGACCTTTGCAAGTGGGTATTTTAAAAAAACATATAGAGAAGAGTTATCACTAATTGAAACTCGAACCCAATATGTTTTTCTATGCATTCTTATTATATGCCTAATTATATTTCCATTTTTTACCACTCCATTTTTATTAGATTTAGCTAATCAGGTCTTTTTAGCTCTTATTGGTGCAGTAGCTCTTATGCTTTTAACAGGGTATGCAGGCCAGATATCCTTAGGCCATGCAGGATTAATAGCAGCAGGAGCTTTTACCACTGCTATACTTTTTAAGGAATTTCGTGCCCCTTTATGGATAACACTCCCTGCCTCGGGCCTTGTTGGTGCGATACTGGGATTTATCTTTGGATTACCATCTTTAAGGTTAAAAGGTCTTTATTTAGCCCTTAGCACACTTTCTCTGCATTTCATTGTTACTTATATTGGGGCAGAATATGAGACTCAGAGAGGTTATGCTACCGGGGTTGTTATCGAACCGCCTGTTCTATTTAATATCACTATTGAGGATCCCCGAGTTTGGTACTTTTTACTACTATTTTTCGATTTCTTAGTAATAATTTTTTCACTTAATTTACTTAGGACGAAAACTGGTAGGGCATGGATGGCTATTCGTGATAGGGATATAGCTGCCGAAGCTTTTGGCATCAAGTTATCGTCTTACAAACTTTCTGCATTTATTACGAGTTCTACTATGACCTCAATTGGGGGCTGCCTCTTTGCCTACTACAGGGGTTTCGTTTCTGCGGAGGCATATTCATTATTCTTAACTATCGAGTATATTGCAATGGTAATCATTGGAGGTTTGGGGTCAATTTTAGGAGCAATCTATGGGACTATTTTTGTAGTTTTACTTCCTTATCTCATCGAGATAATAACAAAATTCTTTCATGTATCCCCTCGAATTACAACATTCATGTTTAGTATTAATCATATAATATTTGGTTTTATTATGATAATTTTTTTAATTTTTGAACCAACAGGTTTAGTTGGAATTTGGTTCAGAATAAGAAATTATTTTACTCTTTGGCCCTTTAAGTATAAGATTTCTGGTATTGAATAAAATGGAAAACGTTAGCACCATATTAAATGTAGATAAGTTAGAAGTTGTATATCATAATGTTTCTTTAGCCATCCAAGGGATTTCTTTCGAAGTCAAGGATAAACAAATTGCTGCTATTCTCGGCCCAAATGGGGCAGGGAAGACAACCACTTTAAGGGCCATTTCCGGTTTTTTGGGAATAGACAATGCAAGGATCACCGAGGGTATAATCAAATACAAAGGGGAAGAGATTCAAAATAAAGAGCCTTATCTAATTGCAAAAAAGGGAATTATATTGGTTCCTGAGAGGGAAAAGATTTTTGAAACCCTAACAGTTGAGGAAAATCTCCAGATAGCTGTTCCTGTATCGAGAGGAAATAAAGATGTTAGATACCTCAGCGATCTAATCTATCATTATTTTCCCATTCTTTCTAATCTTAAAAACAGATTGGGAGGCTATTTAAGTGGGGGCGAGAGGCAAATGTTATCAATAGCAACAGCATTACTTTGTAGTCCAGAGCTTTTATTGGTTGATGAACTTTCATTAGGGTTAGGTCCTATTATTATTTATGAGCTTATGAATTTATTAAAGAGGATTCGTGATGAACTAAAGGTAACTATTTTATTAGTAGAACAAAATGCATTGGCAGCACTCGAAATAGCTGACTTTGGTTATGTTTTAGAGAATGGTCGTATAGTGCATAGAGGGTATTCAAAAGCTTTATTGAGTGATCAGGAGATTCAAAAGCTCTATTTGGGCCAAAGCGATCATGAGTCACGGAGAAGTTATCGAGATGTCAAACAATATAGACAAACTCGAAAGTGGTATGGATAAGACGATCCATTTAAGCATCAATGGATTGAGTTTATCCATCGGAGGTTTAAAGATTTTAAATGAAATTTCAATAAATATACCGAAAGGAAGCCTTTTTGCTATTATTGGCCCAAATGGGGCAGGGAAGACAAGTCTTCTTAATTGTATAAGTGGAATTTACAATCCCACAAGTGGGTGTATATTATTCAATGGTTATAATTTGGCAAGATTAAAGTCTTACGAGGTCGCAAAGATAGGGATTGCAAGGACATTTCAACATGCAGAACTATTCAGAAGGATGAGCGTTTTAGACAATATACTAATTGGAAGGCATATAAAGATGGAGAAAGGATTGATCGCAAATGGAATCTTTTTAGGAAAGACGATAGAAGAAGAGGTGGTCAATCGTGAAAAGGTGGAAAAAATTATTGACTTTCTTGAACTCCAAAAATTCCGCAAAAGTATTGCTTCAGAGCTTCCATACGGAATTCAAAAGATTGTAGGGTTGGGAAGGGCTCTTGCAACCGAACCGAAAATTTTGCTACTTGATGAACCTTCTGCAGGTATGACTCGAAGGGAGAAAGAAGATTTGGCTAAATTTATTTTAAGGATAAAAAATAAAATGGGCATAACTATGATTTGGGTTGAGCATGACATGCAATTAGTCGGAGACCTTTCTGACTACATAGCAGTTTTAAATTTTGGAACAAAAATTGTAGAAGGGATTCCAAATGAAGTTTTGAAAGATCAAAGGGTAATAGAGGCTTATTTAGGTACGAAAATGACAACATAATTAGCAAAAATATCTTATACAAGTTTTTACAAATGGGGGAAATATCATGACAGAGGATGTAAAAGTATTATTCGAAGAAAGGCTAAAACGTTATCAAGCAGCTATTGCATTAGAAATACCCGATCGAATCCCTATCTCAGCGGGGTCTAATTATCTGGCTGAGGTCTATGCAGGGTATAATCATCAACAATTTATCTATGACCCTAAGATATGGATGGAATCCGATAAAAAATTTGTTCAAGATTTCCCGGAGATAGATAACTTACGTAGTGGCAGATTCTGGGGTATACTCCATGATGTAGTAGGATGGAACATGTATAAACTTCCAGGAAGAGACCTTCCTCCAACAGTTCAGTTTCAATTTATTGAAGGAGAGAGGATGAAGAGCGATGAATATGATATTTTAATTAATAATCCTATTGAATTTTTCTTTGATAGATTTCTTCCGAGAGTTTTTAACGAATTTAAAGAAAGGGGATCTGTTAGGTCATATATTGCCTTTCTTAAAGGTGGAATGGCAACAGTATTAATGGGTAATTTTATGAGACAACGGGCTATGTTTCTTGAAAATGAATTAGGAATGCCTCTTCCAATGGCAGGTGTTATGTTAGCACCTTTTGATTATCTTGCAGATGGACTAAGAGGTTTAAAAGGGATTATGCTTGATATTTATAGACAACCAGATAAAGTTTTGGAGGCATGTGAAGCCATTATTCCTGATATTGTAAATGCTGCCTTAGCCAATGCAGATCCGCTCAGGCGTTATCCAATATTTATGCCTCTCCATCGCGGAAATTATCCTTTTCTTTCTCCTAAGCAATTTGATACATTTTATTGGCCTTCGCTTAAGAAAGCGATGATGAAACTCATTGAAGCAGGATATACAATAAGGGCATATTTAGAAGGTGATTGGGGCCCTAATTGGTACCATTTTTGTGAAATGCCAAAAGGTAAGATCATTTGTGATATAGACGATCCCGGAGATATCTTTAAAGCAAAGGAGGATCTAAAAGGTTATCAGTGCATTGCAGGTGGTATGCCTAATTCTCTATTAATTCTTGGGACACCGGAAGATGTAAAGGAAAGAACAAGACTTCTATGTGAAAAAGTTGGTAAGGATGGAGGATTTATCATTAATGGTGGTTGTGGGATACATTATCAGACAAAGCCTGAAAATTATAGGGCAATGATTAATGCTGTTTTGGAGTATGGGCGGTACTATGAAGGTCCAACCAAGTTTGAGATCCAGATGAATCCAAAACCTCCTCCTGATTGGATACCCCCAAGGCGAAGGGTAATAACTCCATGGGATGTAAAAGTAGAAGACATGGGTAAGATTATGGGTGACGAGAAATTAATACGTGTTCAGTGGGAAGATCTTGAACATAGGGCGTATAATTGGCTATGGATGTGGACGTGGTAAAAATAAATTCGTCATTCCCGTAAAACAGAGATGGTTTTCTTTTCCCTCGGATTCCTGCTTTCGCAGGAATGACAGTTTTAATTCCTATCTAAATTGAACGATTCAAGATTGTCATTGCGAGGCGAAGCTGAAGCAATCTTTAAAATTGTCATTCCGAGCGAGATTAGGAATCTATGAAATTGCCATGCACTTCAGGATCGCAATGACTTGTAGAAAAAGCTGTTTTTAACTCTACCTCCCCTGTCTTTCAAAGACTTTTTCAGAGGGCTCCTAATGAGGTACCTGTAAAAGTCCGTAGTTAACCCCTCTATACCTCCCCTTAAGATGAGGCTGTGTCGTAATGTCATTCTGAGGCTTTAGCCGAAGAATCTATATTTTATAATGGTTTGAATTCTATAGATTCCTCGCTTCGCTCGGAATGACAAATATGACATAAACCTCATTGCGACACAGCCTCGATAAGGGGAGGCAAGGTGGAGTTATTTAGGTTTACTTATGTCTCCTAATAAAAAGTTGACAAACCTGATTAGTTTTGATATTTGTTAAGTTGAATAAAAACTTTATTTCAAGCCTAAGGTAAATTTTCCCTTATTTTTGAAGAAAGGGGGTGATTTCTTCTCAGATATTCTAAAAATTCATAATTTAAAACTTAATAAAAATAATTTTGAAAGGAGGGAAGAAAATGGTAGAGAAAAAAGGAGAGCCTCGGGGAACATTTGAGTTCCTTAAAGATTGGGGCGATGCCCTTACTCGTTGGACTGAAAGATGGATTCCTGATTCACTTGTCATTGTTATTATCTTGAGTATTGTTGCCTATATTTTTGCTCTTATATGGGGATTTAAACCCGAAGTTGGGATTGGTTCTCGTGCATATCAATCTGTACAGGCATGGGGGAAGGGATTCTGGGTACTGCTTGAATTCGCCATGCAGATGTGTCTGATTATGATGACGGGTTATATCCTTGCCTGTTCTCCACCAATAAGGAGGTTGATGGATGGACTTTCAGGCTGGTCAAATCCTGACAAACCATGGCAATCCATTATTATTATGTCTCTTTTTTCAATGATTCTTGCATGGCTTAATTGGGGCTTAAGTCTGATTGGTAGCGCAATGCTTGCTTTATTTATTGTGCGACGTAATCCAAAAGTGGATTACAGGCTTCTTGTTGCTGCGGCCTACTTAGGACTTGGATGTACCTGGCATTCTGGGCTTTCTGGTTCAGCAACACTGCTTGTTGCAACACCCGATAACTTCCTCATTAAAAGCAAACTCCTTGATGCCGTGATACCTGTATCAAATACAATATTTCATCCTTTTAATATTATCCTCACGATTATAATTGTCGTAGTTGTTACAATACTAATGGGTTTAATGCATCCAAGACCTGAAAAGGCATTTACTGTTACTTCTGAGATGATGGAAAAACTCAAGCTCTATGAGCCACCTCCAAAACCAGAAAAGTTTGAATCCCCTTCAGATTGGATGAACTGGTGGCCTGGGTTTAATATCATAATCTTTATCGGCGGTTTGATCTGGTTAATATGGCACTTCTCAACAAAGGGTCTTGAACTTACGCTTAACGTTGTTAATTTTGCAATGCTAATGCTTGGCATTCTTTTTCACTGGAGGCCATGGTCATTTTTGAAGGCTACAGAAGATGCAGGAAAGGCAGTCTGGGGTATTGTTATTCAGTTTCCATTCTACGCAGGGATTTTTGGACTATTCAGATTTACATTGCTTTCAGAGGCCTTTACCAAGGCATTTGTTGCAATATCAACTCCACAGACCTATCCATTAATAATCTATTGGTATGGAGGTCTATTGAATTACCTTATCCCATCAGGAGGAGGGGAGTGGACAGTTGTTTCTCCTTATATCATACCTGCTGCAAAACAGTTAGGAGTTGGTATGGGAACAACGGTTGTAACCTTTGCATGGTCTGATATGATGACGGATATGATACAGCCTTTCTGGGCAATTGCTATGCTTGCTGTAGCAAAATTGAATTTTAGAGATATCATGGGATGGCTATTAATGGTGTTCTTTGTCTATTTTATTATTACGTCCCTTGCCTTCCTCTTCTTTATTCCAAACTGGTAAATTAAAAGGGGGCTATAATTTACAGAGCCCCCTTTACCCCTTATATTTCTATTGATTGAAGATCTATTCACCAATAACTTGAACAATTAAGTTTCTTTCCCTTCTTCTATTATCAAAATCAATGAAAATTATCTGCTGCCATGTACCCAGAGTAAGATTTTTGTTTATGATTGGAACTGTTAGTGAGGCTTTCATTAATGCTGCACGAACATGGGAAAAGCCATTTCCATCTCCCCATCTTTTATCATGTTCATAAGGAATATCTGATGGAACGACCTTTTCAATAACACGTTTTAAATCACTTAAAACTCCGGATTCATATTCTATTGTTGTAATTGAACCTGTTGATCCTGGGCAAAAGATGGTAACTATACCATTTTCAACCCTTGATTTTTTTACTACTGAATAAACTTTATCTGTAATATCAATCATATCACAAAAGCCTCTTGTACTTAGTGAGATGGTTTCTGAATGTACCATATCTCCTCCAGTACTTAAAATCATCAATGAGATATCCCTTTAATCCTATTGTAAACTTTTTTCCAGCTCTCTGTTTCAAGAAAACTTCCAGTGGCATTTTCTAAAAGTTTGACAAATATTGAATAAGACATAGAAAGTGTAATTATGTGTTCTTCTACCATGGGTCTTGCCGATACATCAAGCATACCAATAAAGGCATACGGTAGTTTTAATTCTTCGTATTTTAATGGATATGTTAATATTGTACTACATCCCGAGCCAAATGGTGCTAAAATTGCGTCTGTTCTTTCTAAGGCATAATTTGTCAGTGTAAATAGGCCTGATAAGATATCAGGAGTTACAAAAAAGACGACCACCTCTGGTACCTCGTCTATTTTAAATTTGTCTATTGGTTTAAAAATGCAAAAATTTGAAGGTGCACGCCTTGGCTTCATGTTATCGAAATATTGTCTTGCAAGCTCTGGTGTCTTTATGTAACGTTCGCCTTCCATTTCACCAGGGATTCCACATGAAAGAAAATACTCAATATTTGGTCTTGGAATCTCACGAAAACCCATATAGTAAGCGCCACCAGGACAACCAAAATGATCCTTGTCAAAATAGACAGTTTCCCCTTTTTTTCTTACATTCTTTAGATAACCGATCATACAGCCATGAATCCCTTCGTTTGGTGTGATTCCATCAGGTTTGTCATTTGAATAAAATACTCCAATTGGTAACTCTTTTAGACCTAATGCCTCAAGAAACTTATTAAAAAGATCCTTAGAAAAATCCTTCATTCAATTTACCTCCAGATTGACCGTTTTTACTCGGTTGCACATTCAGTAGGATCTCCCTTTAATTTTGAAAGTGCATGAGGTAGTGCAGGAAGTATAACGCTTAAGTTTTCTCTTACACCTTTAGGACTTCCAGGGAGATTAATAATCAGTGTTGATCCGCGAATTCCTGAGACTGCCCTTGATATCATTGCATGTGGAGTCTTTTTTAAGCTTTCAGCTCGCATTGCTTCAGAGAAACCTGGTACCTCTTTGTCAATCACTTCAAGAGTAGCATCAGGTGTTACATCCCTCGGGCTTAAGCCGGTTCCTCCTGTTGTCAAAACAAGATCAGCCTTCAATCGATCCGAAGCTATCTTTAAGGCCTCGACGATTTTTTCCTTTTCGTCTGGTATTATTTCATAATGAATTATCTTTGATGGTAGGTCCTTTATCATCTCTTTTATTGTGGGACCACTTGAGTCTTCTCTCTCACCCCTGGAACCTTTATCACTGATTGTTAAAATAACAACTTTATATTCCATTTTTTATTCCCTTATAATTTATTCACCACTGAGAAACTGAATCAACTGATTATTATTTCATCTCCAACCTTGATTTCACCTTCTTTTATAACCTCGGCAAATATTCCTTCTCGAGGCATAACACAATCTCCTGCTTGGTAGTAGATCGCGCATCTTTCATGGCACTCCTTGCCAATCTGAGTTACACGCAAAAGTACGGAATCTCCAATCCTTATCTCTGTTCCAATTGGGAGGCTTACGAGGTCTATTCCTTCTGTTGTTATGTTCTCAGCAAAATCTCCATATCCAACTTGAAGCCCCTTTTTTCTCATCTTTTCTATGGATTCATTTGCAAGGAGACTGACCTGCCTGTGCCATGGACCTCCATGAGCATCCCCCTTTAATCCAAATCCTTTAAGTAGCTGGCATTTTTGAACATTTACCTTTTTCGTTCCCTTTTCATCACTAATATTAACCGCTAAAATCTTTCCTTTTTTCATAATAAACCCCATTTATTTTTTATCTTCTGCAACGTAAGTTCCGCTTTTTCCCCCTGATTTTTTTACAAGATGTATATCACTAATCCTCATGCCTCTATCAATCGCCTTGCACATATCGTAGATAGTAAGAGCTGCAGAGGCAACTGCCACGAATGCCTCCATTTCCACACCAGTTTGTGCCCTTATTTTTGTTTTTGCTTCGATATCAATTTTACTATCTTTTTCGACAGGGAAAAAATTTACCTCAATATGGGAGAGATTTAGAGGATGACACATTGGAATAATATCAGCGGTCTTTTTTGCAGCCATTATCCCTGCAACTTTTGCAACTGAAAGGACATCGCCTTTTGCAATATCCCCTGTCATTATCTTTTTAAAGGTTTCAGGTTTCATATATACAGAACCTCTGACGATAGCCTCTCTCAGGGTTTCTGGTTTGTCACTTACATCAACCATCCTGGCTTTACCTTTTTTATCAAAATGTGTAAGTTTTGTCATAAAATCTCCTTTTTTTAAACCTATCCTCCAATTGCTGACATATTACGTTGACACTTCTTAAACTGATTGGTGTTTATATGATGCCTTTCTGGCTTCATTTTAAGGGCTATCAATAGTCTCTGCCTTAAATCCTCGTCTGTGGCACCATTTCTAATATATTCTTTAAGATCAATCTCATTGTCAGAAAACAGGCATGTTCTTATCTTTCCATCAGGGGTTAGCCTGAGACGATTACAATCACTGCAGAAATGCTCGCTCACAGCCCCAATCAATCCTATTTCTCCAAGTGCCCCTTCAATACGGTATCTTTTTGCAGGGCCATCCAACTCACTATGTGGTATAGGATTTAATTTTACAATATTCTCTATACGTTTCTTAATCTGATCAACTGTTATTATATTTTCCTCACTCCAGCTATCACCATTTCCCGAGGGCATATATTCAATGTAGCGAACAACCAGGGGGAGATCTATGGTCAATCGAGCAAATGATTCAATCTCATCATCGTTTACTCCTTTGATTGCAACCATATTAATCTTTATTGGAGAAAGACCTACTTTTAGTGCCTCCAGTATCCCTTCCCATACCCTTTCAAATCCATCTCTGCCGGTAATCTCTAAGAACCTTTCCCTTTTAAGAGAATCAAGACTTATATTAACCCTTTTTAATCCTGCCTTTTTTAATTCGTGTGCAAAATCTTTTAGGAGAATTCCATTCGTTGTTAGACTAAGGTCTTTGAGTTCTTCTATTTTTGAGAGACGTGAAATAAGTTCTACTATCCCTTTTCTTACAAGGGGTTCCCCTCCTGTTATTCTTACCTTGGAAATGCCCTCTTTTGCAAATACATTCACTATTCTCAAAATCTCCTCATAGGTGAGAATCTCGTTATGAGAGATTAAAGGAATTCCTTCTTCTGGCATACAGTAACGGCATCTTAAATTACATCGATCTGTTACAGAAATCCTGAGATAATTTATTTTTCTTTTATATGGGTCAACTAACATAATAGTCCCTCATAAAACCGAAAAACCGATTTCCGTGTTTGGGAAATCGGTTTTAAATTGATATCTCTCCTTTCCAAACACGGGAGGTATAGCCGTTTCCAACTATACCCTATCGGCCAATTTCCATACCCTTAATTTGGGTTTTAGGAAAAGGGCTCGGAGATTATATATATAATTAATCGATTTTTTGTAAAAAGTCAATTAATAATGTGGGATATTTGGTATACTGTACCAAGGGAGTTCAATTAATATAAATTCCTGATAAAAAGAATGAAAGATTGACTAATTATTTTTTATTTGATAAAAATATATTTGAAAATTCAAAAATTGGAGATAAATATATGATGACAAGAAAGGAGTTTCTTGAAGAAGTAATGAAGAGGGCAAACCTCAGGGATTTAAAACAGGCTGATGAGGCTGCCCGTGCAGTAATATCACTTACTAAATTGATAATTGGCCCTAAGTTATCTCAAAAGATTGCAGAGGCTTCTCCACCCGATTTAAGAGAAGGCTGGGAGATGATAAAGCCAGCCTTTCCACAAAGACCTATTAAGATCATTACTGGTTCGGGTGGCGAGAATGAAGATATAAGAGAGATTATACCCCATACTCGGAAATCCTTGGGGGTTGATATCCTGGTAGAAAACATTGTTGGATTCTGGAATAAGATGGTTTTTGAAAAATTTAATACAGCAAATTCAGATGGTTATACATTGATCAGTTATACGTTTCCTCGGAGTATCATTATTGAGATGATGACTGATGCCCAATTTAGGACTTCTGAATTTACACCAGTTTTTGCATGGGCTTCTGGAAATCAACTTTTAGTTGTGCCCGCTGATTCATATGAAAATTTTAATGAATTTTTGAAAGATGCTAAAAAAAGGCGCCTTAAATGTGCTATCCCATTAAGATGGGGGATCACGCATGTTACAGGAATTTTATTAGCTAAAGGATTAGGGATAGATGTAGAATGGATAAACTATGAGGGTTCTGCTTCGAGTATAGCAGCCCTATCACGTAAGGAGATTGATTTTACTATATGTCTTGCAAATAGCATCATGGCTTGGCTCAAAACTGGAAAGATAAGACCTTTGGTCTTATTTCCTGATAAGCGTAATCCACAATATCCCTTTTTCCCTGAGGTCCCTACATTGAAGGAGTTAGGTTACGAGGTAGAACAGATAACGATACGTCATGTTATTGAGGCTCCGCCCAACACTCCAACTCATGTTGTTAAGGTATTAGGAGATGCTTTTGGAAGGGCCATTAAAGAACCATCTTATGCAAAATGGGCAAATAAAAATCTCGTAATCATTGATCCATTAAATTCTGAGGATTTTTCAAAGGAGATTAGAGAGACTTACAAGAAGATAGAAAAAATTAGAGATGTCTTAAAAGAACAATAGAAGTATATTCAAGATTTCATATATTTTTCAACCAATTCAGCTATATCATATACTTTTATTAAATCATCTTTACCTTTTGCCTTTAACCCATCTTCAAGCATCGTTAAACAGTAAGGACAAGCCGTGGCAATTATATCTGGGTTAAGCGAAAGTGCTTGCTCTATTCGCATCTCGTTAATTCTTTTCCCTAAATGTTCTTCCATCCACATCCTTCCTCCACCTGCACCACAACAGAAACTCTTATCATAAGACCGCTCCATCTCTTTTAGATTAGCTTTAGGAATTGATTTAAGAATTACTCTTTGCGGTTCATAGATCTGGTTATAACGACCAAGATAGCAAGAATCATGATAAGTAATTGTAAAGGAAGACTCATTGTGAAGAGTTAATAATTTTTGGTCAAAAAAGTGTTTAATAAATTCTGTTTGGTGAAGGACCTTAAAATTTCCACCAAATTGAGGATATTCATTTTTTAATGTATTGTAACAATGGGGACAGGTCGTTATTATATTCTTGACCTTATAGCGTTCGAATGTCTCTATATTTTTTTCAACCAATATTGAATATAGATATTCATTTCCAATCCTTCGTGCAGGATCACCACAACAGTTCTCTTCCTGACCTAAAATAGCAAAAGATACTTTTAAATGTTGAAGGATCTTTATGAAGGAGATCGTAACTTTTTTATTTCTATCATCATATCCATTAAAGCATCCAGGGAAATACAACCACTCTACATCGGGATTTTCGGCCAATGTTTTAACTCCAAGATCTGAAGCCCAATCAGCACGTAAATTCCTTTCGAGACCCCATGGATTACCCTTTCTTTCCATTGCACGAAAAACTTCACGAACCTCAGCCGGGTAACGGCTCTCCATTAATACACTGCATCGCCTCATCTCTATAATCTTGTCAAATGCAGAAATGAATACAGGGCACTGTTCATAACAATTTAAACAGGCTGTACAGGACCATAATGTCTCTTCTGGAATAATATCTCCAATTAAGGAAACCTGTTCTGATTTGCGCTCAACTGGGATGAGGTTTCCACCCTGTGTTAAAAGATGGGCCTTTAAGTCTTGAATGACCTTTTTAGGATTAAGTGGTTTTTCACTCAAATGGGCAGGACAATTGTCCTGGCATCTACCACATCGGGTACAGGCTTCAAGATCGAGCAACTGCTTCCAGGTAAAGTCTTTTATTTCGGTTGCGCCATAGGTTTCAGCTTCTTCAAAATTAGGGATAGGGCGAATAGCCCCTTTTGGATTAAGTGATCTATAATATACATTAAGGGCTGATAAATAAATATGTGTAAGTGAGGAACGGCTTAAGACAATATATCCTAAAAAGAGAAATGATGGAATGGCATGGATTAAAACCCTGTGCCAGAGAAAGAGTTCGTTTAACTGTTCTTTTGGAAAAATAAGGATAAATCGAGAAAGGTTTGAACTGATCGGAGCCCAATAAAAAGAGATTGTTGTAACACTTTCTCCTGAAAGACTGAGCCTATAGGCTTTAATAAGATAACCTGTAAGAATGATTAGAAAAACCCATAGGTATTTCAAGTGATCATCTGGTTTTGAATCAAGCCTTTGGGGTTTCTGTATGAATCTTCTAAAGACTGCCATTCCTGCCCCAATGATGATGAGTATTCCACCAAATTCAGAGATAAAAGAGGCAATAAGATATATTAGATTAGGAGGAGCGGATAAACCGGTTAAAGGAGAAAAAAGTCTGATGATCTTTCCAATAAAAAGGATTATGGTTCCCCAAAAAATCAAAAAATGCATACTTCCCGGGAATATCTCTCTCCAGAATCGAGAATGTCCAAGTGCAACTTTTAAAAGGACCTTAATCCTTTCCCATTTATGATCATAGCAGTCCTCACCTTTTCCTATATGCCATAACTGGTAATGTTTTTTTCTAAATGTATATAAAAAAATTACGATCAAAACAATTATAAGGATACAAAAACCAATACTAATAGGATATATAATATTTAAAAGATATGAATTTTGCTTTATCCAAAATTGTAAATATGTAAGATCCATTTTTAAGCCTCAATATAAATTAAGGTAAAATTCTTGGATAAAAAAGTATCAAATGGGCAATAAGAAAGGCAGATACTGCCACGCCAACCATCCCGAGGGCCCATTTTATGAATCGGTCATATTTTGAACGAAAACCAATATCTAAAATTGTCAATCTTATAGACAAAAATATACAATATATCATTCCAATAAGTATTAAAACTTCAATTATAATTGCTACTGGTCTCAACTCCTAAACCCCATTTAAATTGATTTAAACTTAACTTTAACCTTGCACAGAGATAGAATCATTATTCTTTGCTGGTAAAATTTCTAAAAATCTAAGCCCAAGAACGAACATAAGCATTACAAAAGAAACAATACTTATGCTTAGAAGACTTTCCCACGGGGTTATCTTAAAGATACCTGGTTCTCCCCATAAGCCTTCGATCTTGCCTGCTATGAATGGCTGTGGATGAGCTGTTCCCGGTATAACAATTGCTGCCCTTTCACCAAATACCCCAATAACTACAGATATAGCTGAGATAACCACACATCTTTTATTCATTTTTGTCTTTGGATGTGTAAGCAGTATTAGGGGTAAAAAGATTCCCATGCCAATCTGAAAAACCCAAAATAGCCACCAGTAGTCACCTGAGAATAGATACAGGGTTGCTTCACGGTTAGGGAAATATATATGTGTTAGTTTATCAATAAATACCATTATTAAAAGAATAAGGATCATTAATGTTAAAAGTTTACTTAGGCCAAAGATCAATTCGTCCTGGATAACTCTTCGGGATAGTTTGAAAGTGACAATCGCAGTAAGAATTATGAGTGAAGTTCCAGAGGTGAGTGCTGCCATGAGGAATTCGAATGGTTTAATAGGTGAGAAGAAGATCTCTCTGTTTCCGATAAGTCCAAATATAGCCCCTGTGCCCATATGAACAGCAATGGCCCATAAAACATCTATGATCCCGACTATTGAGGCTAATCTCTTTTTACCTTCGAAAATCAACCATAAATAGATCAGCATAAGGGTAATGTATCCAGCATAGAAGATAGAGTTTATCGCAAACATTGAACTCATATTGTTAAGATAGAAATACATAAAAAGACGCCATGCCTTCTCGGGTCTTCCAAGGTCAACCATAACAAAGAACATAGCGCCTACCATGAGTAAAATTCCCATAAATACAGCCATTCTTCCAATTGGTTCAAACGTCTCTTTTTTAAAGACATAGCTAAGGGAGGAGATAATAATCGCACCTGCACTGAGTCCAATAAAATAAATATAAAAGGTGATAAGTTGGCCCCATGGGATAATATTGCTAATTCCCCATACCTGTTGACCCTTTATATATGAGATGAGGAAGCTTATAAAGAAGACTACAACCATCGCTCCTAAAATGCCGACAAAGATCTTATAGCCCCTTGATCTACCTTCAATTGTTGAATAATTTAAAGCCATTTTATTTCCTCAACGAGTAAGATATATAACCTTTGGTTGAGTACCGAGTTCTTCTCTGAGCCTAAACGAGCTTCGCGAGGCCAAGAGTTTTGATACCTCGCTTTTAGGGTCATCCAAATCACCAAAAAACCTTGCATGAGAAGGACAGGCCTCGACACATGCAGGAACAACATCTACTCCAATCTTTTTCCCTTCTTTTATTCCTTTATCAATTCTATGGAAACAGAATGTGCATTTCTCTACAACACCTTGTGTTCTTGTTGGGAAAGGCCATGGTTCCCAGGATTTGCGATCTGGTGGCTCATCATTTCTATGATATGGTTTTGAGACGTGTTCTTTGAAATTAAAACTTCTTGCTCCGTAAGGGCAGGCGACAATACAGTATTTACATCCAATACATCTTCGAAAATATTGCATAATAATGCCATCGTCTCTTCGGAAGGTCGCCTTGGCTGGACAAACCGTTACACATGGCGGATGATCACAATGCATACATGGCATAGGAATCAATTCAGTTCTGACATGAGGATACTTTCCTTTTGTTACAGCAATCATCTTATGCCAGTTTATCTCTCTTTTAAGTCTTTGTTCTTCAGGCGAACCATGAGGTACGTTGTTCTCCATTTTGCACGAAACTATGCAAGCCTGACATCCCACACATTTATCGAGATCGATTACCATTCCCCATCTTGGCATTTCATCCTCTTTTATGCCTTATAAACTTTAACCCTTGTATTAAAAAAAGATGTCTGCCCACTTATCGCATCATAATCAATGCCAATAATCTCATTTGGATTGACTCCGATTCCTTTCTGCCATTTTCCATAGGAATAGTGTCCCTGTCCAATAGGTATAGCGAGAATTTCTGGATGGATCCCTTCAGAGAGTTTTATCTTTACCTTTATCTTCTTGAATGGGGATTCAATCCAGACCATCTGACCATCTTTCAGATTTAAGTTTTTTCCAACTTCGCTGTTAATTTCGACAAGGGTCTCCCATCCAACCCCACACATTGGTAAGAATATCTCCTGAGCCCACGGGTAATTCTGACTCCCATTCTCAATAACCATTAATGGTTGATATGGCAGAAGAATAAAAGGATATTTTTCTTTCTCTCCTAAGTATCTTACTTCTTGATAATGGGGGAGAAAGTTTGATTTTTCTATTTCTCTTTTATTTATTTTATTGACCATTGACTTATGGTTTCCTGAAAGGAATTCAAATTTTCGGGATGGTGTTTTAAAGATTCGATCGTATTTCTTGTATTCATAATGATTTCCAACCCATACACCCTTTTCCAAAAAATCTTTCCATGAGATGAGATTTTCTGTTCTATATTTAACAAACCCCTTAGAATCCTCGGCTAAATTTTTAAATGATTGGGAAACAGAACCTTTAAGTCTTCTCGAAATTTCAAAAATAATATCTATAGCAGAACGGGATTGACCTAAAGGAGCAACTACTGGCTGCTTTATCCTTACTTCTGGAAAACCAGACCCAGGCGGGGAGTGTTCATAACCCCATTCTTCTAAAAATGTAGTAGATGGTAATACAATATCAGCATAAAGTGCCATTTCACTGATAAAAGGAGAAACATGGACATAATATGGAATTTTACTTAAAGCCTTATCCCATCGCTCAGGAGATGGTGCTTGCATATTAAAATTGCAATTAAAACCAATGGCTAATTCTATTGGGTAAGGAGAATTTTTTAGTATCGATTCAGGGACTTGATTTGTAACTGTCCTGGCAAGAGGAAATTTATCAGTTTTTCTCATATCAATAGTTGGTTTTAGCTTCCCTTTTTTTGATATTTCATCCTCAATAATTTTTGGCATTGCTTTATATTCAGGATATTCCTGATAGATTACTCCCCCAGGGGTATCTATACTTCCCACAAGTGCATTAAGGCAGTATATAGCATAACTTGTAAACGATCCATTAGGCCAATCTATAGATTCTTTTCCTCTAATAGCAATAGAGGGTTTGGTTTTAGCAAATTCTCTACTGATTCGAATTATTGTGTCTCCATCTATTCCAGTAATTTTTGAAACAGATTCTGGATCATACTTATCCAAAATCAATTTCTTATAAGTCTCAAAGCCTTCAGTGAAGTTTTTAACAAAATTATTATCATAGAGTTCTTCACTTATTATCACATTGGCAATGCCTAAGGCTAATGCTCCATCGGTACCAGGGCTAATAGGTATCCACTCATCGGCTTTAGAAGCAGTCAATGAATATCTCGGGTTAATTACTATTACTTTTGTTCTATTTGGCTTTTCTCTTCTGAATTTTCCCCATTTACGTAAAAAACGAGAAAGTGGCTTAGATGATTCAAGTATATCAGCACCGAAGGCTAAAATGTAATTTGTGTTGTCCAAATCGTATGCAGTATTTGTATAATTACCATCTGCCATCCAATTGCCAGCTTTTTCAGTTTCTATATCGAGTCCATCTGAAGAGATTATATTTGGTGTACCAAAGGCATCTGCGAATCTATAAATAATATCTTCGGTGCTAACTGAATTTAATCCATAAAAGATTATTAGCTTATAAGGTTCTTCATCTTCTCTTAGGCTTCTTAAGCGTTTTAAGATTTCATCCAATGCTTGATCCCAGGTTATAGGAATCCATTTTGGATCGATTTCTCTGCCTTTTTCAGCAACTGTTCTCTTTAAGGGAGTTTTTATACGATCCGAATCATATAGGACCTGTAGACCAATATACGAACGGGGACAGATCTTTCCTTCAGATACCCTTGAATATAAATTTCCAGTAATATTAACAGCTCTTCCATTCGAAACCTTTACTCGAATACCACAGCGAGATGCACAATTTAAGCAAGAGGTAGCGATCCATTTCTCATCTAAGAGATTTTTTTGATAATTAGGTGATGTAATAGAGTCAGAGACTTGACATCTGAATTGACTGGTTCCAATTATTGCCCCTGCAAGACCTGATAACTTAAGAAATTTTCTACGAGTTATTTTTTTGTTTTCCATTTTATAACCCTCATATTATATTGTGAAAAATTTAACATTTATAAAAAATTTGTCAAGAAAAAAATTTGAGATCTTTTGCCATCTCACAACCACATCTTAATTAAAGTCATTGCGATGTAAGATAAGGGGAGGCAAGGTAGGGTTATTGTTATTTATTAATGAGATCATAAAATAAAAGATATATTAATAAGGGTTCGGCAAGCCACAAGAGCTTCCCCTACGAGAAATTAATAATTTATTAATGATTTATTCCGTAGGGCAATTGCTTGTCCCTTGCCGTATTTGGTTTCATTCTTATGTAGAGTTACAACACAATCTCATTGCAGAAAGTCAATAAGTTTTTCAGAGCTCTGTTTAGAGACATCTGAAAAACTATTTAAAAATTCTTTCATAAATGGGGAGGTGGGGTGAAAAAGCCTTCGAGCGGATACCTTTTTTTATAGATTAGCACTATTGATTAACCCCCTTAAATTAATAGCGGTTTTCTTAAGCGATTGTTAGCAATTTAAACATTAAAAGCCCGCATTCGAAGGGTTTTGAACCCTATCTCCCCAGTCTTTCAAAGACTTTTTCAGAGGTATCGTTTATTTTTCTTGACAAACCTTATAAATAATAATTTAATAGATATAGATTTTCTCTTTAAAGGGGAGGATAAAGGCTTGATTGAAGAGAAGATAAAGGATGCTACAAAGATTTTGAATCTTTTAAGATCTATGTCAGATTATAAGCCTCACTTTGAAATTATAGGAAATTATAGATTGATTGATGATGGAGAAAGACCTGAGGCTACTATTATGCTTAGGGCGAATGGTAAAGAGATGCACGAGGCAGATACTGGAGTTGGTCCTGTTGATGCCCTTGCAAAGGTTTTAAAAAAATCTCTAAAGTCACTTTTTCCGGATGTCGATCAAATAAAATTGATTGATTTTAGTTCAAGGATATTCGACCCTGGAGCAGGAACCGCAGCTCGTGTTGAGGTAGAGATTTTATTTACAAATGGAAAAGAGGCATGGAGGGTTAAAGCCTTTTCTGAAAATATATGCAAAGCCTCTTTTATGGCACTTGTAGATGGATTTGAATATGGCATCTACATATCAAAACAGGCAAAAGGAGGTTAATGAATGTTTAATCGAAAAGAGTTAGAAGATGTAATTCTTAAAAACGTAAAGAATGGAAAGATTCCATGTGCTACCTGCTTTAAAATTGCAGATGAATTTAACATACCAAAAAAAGAGTTGACAAAAGTTCTAAACGAGATGAAGATAAAAATTAGCCAGTGTCAATTGGGTTGTTTTGAGTAAACTCTGAATTTAATAAAGATTTAAGAAATAAAGCATTTAAAGGAGGTGAAGAGGTGTCAAAGGTTTTTGATATAATGGAATAAAAAATTTGGAGGATTTTATAAATTTTGGGTGGTTTTCTTGTTTTAAAAAGGAGGTGAAAATTATGAATTCAATATATGTCTTAATTTTAGGCTTTATAGTATTTTTTATTGGTTATAGACTCTATGCAAAGTATATAGATACAAAGATAATAAAGGCTGATCCCAAGAGGGTAACTCCAGCCAGGATGTACATGGATGGTGTGGAGTTTATGCCTACAAGCCGAAATATCCTATTTGGCTACCAATTCAAATCAATTGCAGGCGCAGGACCCATTCTTGGTCCTATCATTGCACTTCAATGGGGCTGGTTACCTGCATTAGTTTGGATACTTCTTGGGACATTATTCATTGGGTGGGTTCAGGACTACTCGAGTGCCATGGCTGCTATGAGGCATGATGGGGCTTCAATGGGAGGTCTCAGTCATAAATTGATCTCACCTAAGGCAAGGATTATTCTACTTGCATTCATTTATTTCTATTTACTCTTAATAGCTGGGGCATTTGGAGCCGTGGTGGTAAATACAGCTATCGGTTTGAAAGGTTCACCTATGGCATGGCTATTTATGACTGGATCGGGCATTCTTGCAGGGCAGATGATATACAGATGGAAGAAAGATATTATTTTAACCACAGTTATAACAGTGGTGATTACACTTTTTGGAATCTGGGTTGGAACAGCAGCGCCTTCAAATAAGATCATTGGTGATAGCCTCGCTAATAGCAGGGTCTTATGGGGGATAGCCACATTTGTCTTCTGTTACTTTGCTGCAGTTCTGCCAATATGGAGATTTGCCCTACCAATCAATTACGTCGCCTCCTATGTTGTGTTATTAGGATTATTTTTCGGAATCATTGGAGTATTTGTGCTACACCCTAATTTAACTCTGCCTGCTTTCAGTTCCTTTACTATCAAGATTGGTCCCATCTGGCCCATTATGTTTGTTACAATAGCATGCGGAGCCATTTCAGGGTGGCACAGCCTTGTTTCGAGTTCAGGGACAGCTCGCCAATTAGAATATGAAACCGATGCACGGCCAGTAGGAGGTGGAGTAATGTTTGTAGAGATGATGCTGGCCTTATTCGCTTTAATAACAGCTGGTGCGGTTTTTGCCTCTTCAAGTGAATATGCAGCTGCGATTGCCAAAGGCCCAGCCGGAGTATTTGCTGCAGGGGTGGGAAAATTCTTAAATGCCCTCGGGCTTCCACTTAACCTTGGAACAACCTATGGTAGCGTAATGATGATTTTTCTGGCAGTGACAATACTACAATTAGTCATTCGATTCATGAGGATTGCAACCTCTGAATTGTTAAGCGATGTAAGTCCAATTTTTAAAAATGCACATGTAGGAACCTTCATCGCAAGTATTCTCGGACTGATACTTGTTTTCACAGGGTGGTGGCAATATCTCTGGGTTCTTTTCGGTGGAGCAAATCAATTAATGGCATCTCTGGCATTAATGCTTATCACAGCATGGTTGATGTCAGAAGGTAAGAATTATGCCTGGTCACTGCTTCCCATGATCTTTATGCTGGTAACAACAATTGCTGCACTTCTTTATACCTCCTATGGATTGCTCCAGAAGGTTTTTACGGGGGCGGTAAAAGGGGAGGCATTGGTTGGGAACACCCTGATGGGACTGGTTGGATTCTTCCTTGTGATCGCTGCTATAATACTTGCAGTAGAAGGTTTAAAGGCATTCAGTAGATATCGAGCAGTAAAAGTTGAGATAGCTCCAGCAAAGGCATAGTAATTACTTTATAGTAGGGAACGGTTTAATCCGTTCCCTACCAAAAGATGTTTGATTAAACTATTAATAAGAGGAGAGATTCTTATGCCAGAGGAAGAAAAGAAAAAGAAAGGAGGATTTTTCCAGGCAGTAAAAGAGTTTGTCTATGGTGTTGCAGCCCATGACTCTGCTCGCTTTGCGTTAAAGACTCGTGCAAGCATGGAACACCTCTTTATCCTCATCACGATGGGAGATATGCTTGGTGTACCAATTTTACCACCATATTATTCTTTAAGACTACTCCCATATGTTGTTCCTCAAATATCTACATGGAAGAGGAGGATGTTGAGGGAAAAAGACCTGACGGATGCTTTAGCCTGAAAGACCACCAAAGGTTTCTAAAAAATCTCTTAACTCTACAAACCCGAATAACTCAAGTAGCCCATTGATCGAGAAAGGGGGGATTTAGATTTCATTAGCAGATATATTTGAGAAATTTCCTGAAAGAAGATACATCATGTTTGGAGGGAAAGGGGGTTTAGGAAAGACCACCTTTTCTGCTGCAACAGCTTATTATTTAGCCAAAAAAGGCAAAAAAGTTCTTGTTTTTTCTGTAGATCCACAAGCATCCCTTAGCGATATTTTTGAAAGGGATATTTTTGGAAAAGGGCCTACAGAGATCATTCCTAACCTCTATGCCCAGGAGATCGATGCTGACAAGAGGGTAAAAGAGTATCAGCAGGAGATTAGGCAGAAGATCCTTGATATGTATGGAATGGATAAGATTCCTGAGGAGATTGAAAGTTATATCTCTGCTGCTTCTGCAGAACCTGCAATGGAGGAGAGTGCAATCTTTGATGAGGTCGTAGATATTGTTGTAAAAGGTGGCTACGACTACTACATCTATGACTTAGTTCCTTTAGGACACGCACTCTACTATTTAAGCATGGCATCGGTTTATGATGCATGGATCGATAAAATAACAGGATTACGTGAACAGATGAGAGAATATGACCATGTAGCTGCTGTAATCCGCAGGGAGAAGGAACTTGAAGAAGATGCAATCCTTAATGAACTCCTTTATATTAAGGAAAGGATAAATAAATCTTCAAGTATCCTAACTGACAAAAAGAAGACAGCATTTTTCTTTGTCGTTACCCCTGAAGAGATGGTTATTAAAGATACAGTCAAGGCAGCCCAACTCTTTGCTAAATTTGATGTCCCCCTGAGCGGTTATATTATCAATCGAGTAATTCCTCCTGAATTGAAAAACCAAAATATACCTGAATATTTAAAAAATCGTATTGAGATGCAGGAACATTATTTAAAGGTGATAGAGGCGACTTTTAGCAATCAGATTTTAGCATCTATCCCTGAGATGGAGCGGGATATTACAGGTCTTCAGATGATTGAAAAAATGGCCAGGGCGATGTTTGGAGAGTTTTAGGATTTTAATAAAACTTGGGGAATTAGAAATGAATCAGATTAAGATTAATATGATCAAATTTTTTGAAGATCACCCCAACCTCAAATATGTCTTTTTTGGAGGGAAAGGTGGTGTTGGGAAAACTGTTATGGCTGGAGCTACTGCCCTTTGGTCTGCAAAAAAGGGAAAAAAGACTCTCCTTGCCTCCACGAATCCTGTTCATAGTCTTTCAAACCTTTTGGAGAAGGATGTTTTCGGAAAGGTAGCAGTTGTCTGTGATGAGGAGAAGTGTCATGCATTTGAGATCGATACCAGAGATACTATTGAAAGGTCGAAAAAAGAGATTCGTGAAAAGATAAACTGGTTTCTTAAATTCGCTGATATTACTACCAAGGCAGAGGATTTTATTGAATCAGCTACCATGAACCCTGCATTTGAAGAGTCAGCGATGTTTGAAAATATGATGGACCTGATATTCAAGGATGAATATGAATTTTATGTTTTTGATACTGCTCCAACTGCGAATGCGAGGCGTCTACTGGGGATGTCAAAAGTCTATTCCCTCTGGGTTGAGAAGATGCTGAAAAGTAGAGAAGAGGCAAAATCCCTAAGAGAGATGCTCTCCTTCTCAAAAAAGGAGGAAAAGGATCCGCTCTTAGATTATCTACTGACATTCAAGAATAGGATATATCGTGCAAAGGAGCTATTGACAAATGAAGACCTTACAGCCTTTTTCTTTGTAACCCTCCCTGAAAGCCTTCCTATAGCAGTCATTACCAGATTTATTAATTGGTTTCATGAATTTGGAATCCCAATAGGAGGGGTTATTGTCAACGGAGTTATTCAAAAAGACCAGATTGGGAATGACGCTGTTGATTTTATTCTCAACCGTATCAAGATGCAAGAAGAACATATGGAAGAGATATGGAGGATATTTGGAGATAAGGTTAGGTCAATTGTCCCTTTATTTGAAACCGAGGTAAAAGGGACAAAGATGCTAAACCGGACAATGGAATATCTATTTTCATCTTAAACATCTCTGTTAACTTGCCCTGCATTTTTAGGATTAAAATTATTTGATTATTTCCCAAAAAGTCGACAAAATCATAATGATTCGAGGGAAATGCTCAAGAATTATAAAGATCTAAATTGAGCGATTCAATATTGCAATTGCGAGGTGAAGCCGAAGTTGCTCGATTTAGAAAAGACTTAAAAATTTGGCAAAGAACATATTTTTCCCTATAATTATATTGTGATAGTGAGGGAGATTTTTTCTAAAACAATACTCACAAAAACTGCTATTTCTGGCTTTGACTACTGTATTAATCCGTATATAGGCTGTGGTCATGGTTGTCTTTATTGTTACGCACGTTTTATAAAACGCTTTACAGGTCACCAAGAACCATGGGGCTATTTCGTTGATATTAAGATAAATGCCCCAAATATTCTATCCAGACAGATAAAAAGGGCAAGGCCTGGAATAGTTACACTAAGTACTGTTACAGATCCATATCAACCATTGGAGAAGAAATACATGTTAACAAGGAGGTGTCTGGAGGTTCTTTTGGATCATCAGTTTTCAGTCAATATATTAACTCGCTCTCCCCTATGTTTGAGAGATATCGATTTATTTAAAGGATTTAAACAGATCGAGGTTGGACTAACAATAACTACACATGATGATAGCATTAGAAAAATATTTGAGCCACGCTCACCACCAATTCAATCAAGGGTAGAAGCCCTAAAAGGGCTTAAGAAAGAAAATATAAAAACCTATGCTTTTATTGGTCCAATCCTTCCATTAGATCCTAAAAGATTGGTTGAAACAGTTAAGGACTTTGTTGATGAGGTATTGATTGATCGTATGAATTATACAAATCAAATAAAAAAGGTTTATGAGCATGAAAGATTGAACCAATATCTTGAGGATAGATATTTCAATTTTATTGGGTTAGAATTGAAAGAAAGATTTGAAAAGTTTGGTATACCTGTTTTTATGTGTTTTTAAATCTAACTATGTGGGAAAAGTAAATCAATTATTATGACACTTGGTCGATTTGGATTGAGAAGAAGAAATTATGAATTCCCTCCATTCAGACCTCCAAGCGAAGCGGAAAGTCTTCTTTTAAGGGTAACAAGAGGGTGCCCATGGAACCGCTGTACTTTCTGCTCTATGTATAAAGAAACAAAATTTGAGCTAAGAAGCCTCGATGAAATTAAATCTGATTTAGAATTGGCAATGAAGCTATATGGGGAAAGTGTGGAGACAGTTTTTATTGGAGACTCAGATAGTCTCGTGATTAAAAAGGAAGATTTTATAGAGATTTTGAGGATTTTATATTCTTTATTCCCAAATATCAAAAGGGTGACAAGTTACGCAAGGGCAAAGACAATCCATAAAAAACCCATCGAGGATTTAAGGGAAATCTTTAAGGCAGGGCTTACAAGGCTTCATGTAGGTCTTGAGACAGGTGATGAAGAATTATTAAGGGAGATAAAAAAAGGTGCAACCCCATTGGAAATGATTGAGGCAGGGAAAAAGGCAAAAGAGGCTGGATTTGAATACTCTCTTTATGTTTTATTGGGCATAGGTGGGGAAGACAGGTGGGAGAGGCATGCAAAAAATACTGCAAAGGTTTTAAATCAAATTAATCCACATTTTATACGTATCCGTACATTCATCCCTCAACCAAATTCTCCATTATATGAATCAATGATGAAGGGAGATTTTAAATTACCAGGCCCTGAGACGATACTTAAAGAGACAAAGATTCTTTTAAGAGAGCTCGAGGTTGACTCACAATTTTTAAGCGACCACATATCAAATCTTCTACCACTTAATGGAAAATTACCCGATGATAAAGAGAAGATGATTAAATTGATTGACGAGGCTTTAAAGGATATTGGAGAAGATGAATTTTTAAGGAGAGAGATGGAGGCAAGAAGACACCTCACAAATCTTTGATTCCCATTCCTACTTTGAACCACAACTTGAGCAGCTTGTAGCAGAGCAGCCACTGCATGAAGATGAGGCAGTGCTTTTAAACTTTCCACCACTTGAGAAGGCAAAAGTTGACATAATTCTATTTACATTTTTTCCGCTGCATTTTGGGCAAACTATGTTTTCTGCCGTGTTAAAGACTATTTTTCAAAATCATTATTGCATTCATTGCAATGGTATTCATATATAGGCATTTTATTTCCCCTCAAAAATTTTATAACACATCCATTTTATCTTAAGCAAGTTTAGGATAAAATATATGATACCTTGATAAGGGTTTGGTAAGCCACAAGGGCTTGCCCTACGAGAAATTGAAAGAATCTAAAGCTTAGGGGCCCTTGACGTATTTGGTTTCTGTATCGCAATAAGGTTTATACCATGTCTGTCATTCCGAATCTCTTTTTTATGTCATTCCGAGCTAAGCGAGGAATCTTAGGAAAAATTTCTCGGCTAATGCCTCGAAATGACAATAGAGTGGTTTCATTCCGAACGAAGCGAGGAATCTGTAGAATCCAAAACCTTATAAAACATAGATTCTTCGGCTAAAGCCTCAGAATGACATTATGACAAAGTCTTAAGATATCATTTAAATGTATCATTATAGAATTATAGACTTGAAAAATTGACATTGAAAATTAAAAAGAGTTATATAATATTTTATTTGAAAGGAGGAAATTTTATGGCGATAAAAGTAGGAATAAATGGTTTTGGTCGTATTGGAAGAAATTTTTTAAGGGCTGGCTTGAAAAATAAAGAATTAGAATTTGTTGCAGTAAATGATCTTACAGATGCTCAAACCCTTGCACATCTATTGAAATATGATTCTGTCCACGGAAGATTTGATGCAAAGATAGAGGCTAAAAAAGATTGTATCATTATAAATGATAAGGAGGTTAAAGTTTTTGCCCTTAGAGATCCTTCGCAACTGCCATGGAAGGATCTTGGGGTAGATATTGTACTTGAAAGTACAGGAAGATTTACAGACCGCGAGGGGGCATCAAAACATATCGGGGCAGGTGCAAAAAAGGTGGTTATTTCTGCCCCTGCAAAAGATCCTGATGTTACTTTAGTCCTGGGTGTAAATGAGAAAGATTATGATGCCTCAAGGCATAATATAATCTCAATGGGATCCTGCACAACAAATTGCCTTGCCCCAATTGCAAAAATATTGGTAGACGAGTTTGGTGTTGAATATGGACTTATGACCACAATTCATGCCTATACAAATGACCAGGTTATTCTTGATTTTCCTCATCGTGACCTGAGAAGGGCAAGGGCAGCAGGGATGTCAATGATACCAACGACAACAGGCGCAGCCTCGGCACTTTCGCTCGTCATTCCAGAGTTAAAAGGAAAGATGGACGGAATGGCAATAAGAGTTCCAACCCCTAATGTTTCTGTTGTAGACCTGGTTGCAGAAGTGAAGAGAGAAACAACTGTAGAAGAGTTGAATAGAGTCTTGAAATCTTATGCAGATGGAAAGATGAAAGGGATTTTAAGTGTTTCAGAAGAGCCTCTTGTTTCAATAGATTTTAATGGTAATCCACACTCTTCAATCGTTGATGCAATGTCAACCAAAGTTATCGGTGGTAAATTAGTAAAAATCATTTCCTGGTATGATAACGAATGGGGTTTTTCTAACAGGCTTGTAGAATTATTTGTCTACCTATTTAATAAAAGATAAGAGAAGGCTATGAAGATTAAGAGAATTGATGAGATTGATTTGAAGGGGAAAAGGATATTTCTTCGTGTTGATTTCAATGTCCCACTTGATGATAAAAATAATATTACAGATGATACGCGCATTGTTTCAGCTTTACCAACAATTAGATATATAATCAGCCATGGAGGAAGATTAATAATTTCCTCCCATCTTGGCCGACCAAAGGGGAAGAGAGATCCAAGGTTTAGCCTCAAACCTGTTGCAGAAAGGTTGTCACAGTTGTTGAATAAAAAGGTGGAGCTTTCGCCCGATTGTATTGGAGAAGAGGTTAAAAGATTATCTGAAGAATTAAAAGAAGGAGATATATTACTTCTTGAAAATCTTAGATTTCATGATGAAGAGGAAAAAAATGATCAAGAGTTTTCAAAGGCACTTGCCTCACTGTGCGATGTGTATATAAATGATGCATTCGGAGCTGCCCATAGGGCTCATGCCTCAGTAGAAGGAATAACCCATTATGTTAAGGAGATGGGGGCAGGGTTTCTAATGATAAAGGAGATCGAAAATTTAGAAAAGGCAATTGTTAAACCTGAAAAGCCATATGTAGCCATACTTGGAGGGGCAAAGATATCTGACAAAATAGGAGTTATAGAAAATCTGCTTAATAAGGTTGATACGATTCTTATTGGAGGGGGGATGGCTTATACATTCCTTAAAGGAAAAGGTTTTGAGGTTGGGAGGTCAATAATTGAAGAGGATAAAATTGAACTTTCACTTAATCTCCTTAAAAATGCTAAAGGAAAGACAGAGTTAATTCTTCCGGTCGATCATATATCAGCCGAGGAGATGAAAGAGGATGCTAAGAAGAAGATTGTAAAAAATGATGAGATACCATCGAACTGGATGTGTCTTGATATAGGTCCTGAAACAATCAATATTTTTTCTAACAAGATAAGATCAGCCAAAACCATATTCTGGAATGGGCCAATGGGTGTATTTGAGATGGAATCTTTCAGCCATGGCAGTATAGCAATAGCAAAAGAGGTTGCGAATTCAAAGGCTTTTAGTATTGTTGGAGGAGGAGATACTATTGCATTGATAAATAAGGCAGGCGTATCCAGCAATATTAGTCATATATCGACCGGGGGCGGAGCAAGCCTTGAATTTATAGAGGGGAAAAAATTGCCTGGGATAGAGGCCTTAAGAAGGGAATAGGATGGTTTATAGATTACCTATAATTGCCGGCAACTGGAAGATGAATAAAACTGTAGGGGAGGCAATTAATTTTATAAGGGAATTAAAGGGACTTTTATCAGGGATCAATGATGTTGAGATAGTTGTTGCACCTCCATTTACTGCCCTTTTTGCAGTAGGGAAAGAACTTCATGGATCTTCAATCAAACTTTCTGCCCAGAATCTCCATTGGGAAGAAAAAGGTGCCTATACAGGAGAGATTTCACCATTGATGCTTAAAGAGTTAGACTGTAAATATGTAATAATTGGCCATTCAGAAAGGAGACAGTATTTCGGGGAGAGTGATGAAATTGTTAATCGAAAGATAAAAGCAGCTTTTAAAAATGGTATTAAACCCATATTCTGTATAGGTGAAACATTAATGGAGAGAGAAAGTGGGGAAACATTTAATGTTATTAAAAGACAGTTGGAATCTGGGTTAAAGGATATTAAAGAAGAAGAGATTGGAGAGATGGTTATAGCTTATGAGCCTGTTTGGGCTATTGGAACAGGAAGAACTGCAACTCCCAACCAGGCTGAGGAGGTACATAGTTTTATAAGGGAAAGGTTAGAAACACTATTTTCAAAGGAGATTTCTGAGAAAGTAAGAATCCAATATGGTGGAAGTGTAACGCCTGAAAATATCAAGAGATTGATGCAACAGGCTAACATTGATGGTGCACTTGTAGGAGGGGCAAGTCTTTCGGCGGAATCATTTTCAAGGATTGTAAGATTTAAAGAAATATGATATATTTATAATAAAAAGAATGACAGCCATTGTAATTATTCACATTCTGGTTTGTATTGCATTGATTTTGATTGTACTTTTACAGGCAGGCAAGGGTGCTGAAATGGGTGCGGCTTTCGGAGGGGCAAGCCAGACGATTTTTGGAAGTGCAGGGGCGATGGGATTCCTTTCTAAGCTCACAACAGTTGCAGCTATAATATTTATGATTACTTCTTTGATCTTGACATTTTCATCGACGAAGAAGGCTTCAAGTGTAATAAAAGAGAGACCTCTCCATAGCGCACCAGTTGAATCTAATAAGTCGCCTGTAATACCAAATATTCCCTTGTCTGAACCCAAAAAGTAGGATGAGGATGCCGAAGTGGTGGAATTGGTAGACACGCCATCTTGAGGGGGTGGTGGGCGATCCCCGTGGGGGTTCAAATCCCCCCTTCGGCACCAAAAAGTCTTTAAAGTTTTGCTTTTAACTTACTTTCGGTTTGATTCAAAAATTTCCCAGACCTTTTGGATGGTATCTGCCTCGTGAGGAGATTTATCAGGGCGGTAACGTTTTACCCTTGCAAATCTGAGTGCCAGCCCGCCCGGATAACGAGGACTTTCCTGGAGGCTATCAAAAGCTATTTCAACAACAAGTCTTGGTTGAACATAAACAGTCCACTCATCCCGATCAATCTCGATAGATAAGAGTTTTTCGGTCTGCCATCTAAGCATCTCATCTGTAAGACCTTTAAATGTCTTTCCAAGCATAATGAATCTCCCACTTTCAGGGTCTCTTGCCCCAAGGTGTAGATTACTTAAATAACCCTTTCTCCTCCCATGACCCCACTCAGCACCAAGAACAACAAGATCAAGTGTTTGTGAGGGTTTTATCTTCAACCAATAATATCCACGATGACCTGCCACATATGGGGAGTCCATTGATTTTGCCATTATACCCTCATTGCCTTCTTCTAAACTCTTTTTAAGAAAATTTAGAATCTCATCTTTTTGGTTAGTTATAATCCTGGGAATAATATATCTATCTGGTATATGTTTAGAAAGAAGGTGGAAACGTTTATTATAGGGTTCATTTAAAAGTGATTCTCCATCAATGTATAAAAGATCAAAAAAATATGAGGTCAGAGGAAGTTCCTTTCTTATCCTTTCGATTTCTTGAACCCTGCCAAATCTTCGCATGGTTATTTGGAAAGGCATCGGCCTACCATCTCCTCTTATTGCAAATACCTCACCTTCAAATATAGCCTGATCAAAGGGAAGTTGTCTTACCAATTCAATTATTTCAGGAACTCTTTCTGTAACCTCCTTTAAGTGACGCGTAAATACTTTTATCTCTTCCTTATCCTTATGAACCTGGATTCTTGCGCCATCGATTTTATATTCGCATGCCACTTCACCCCACCTTAATAATGGATCATCCTCTTTCTCTGCAGTATTTGCAAGCATAGGCGAAATGGGCTTAAAAAGTCTTGGCTTAAAACTTGAGAGACCTGAAACTCCTTCCTCGAGCGCCACCCTTGCAACTTCCCCTATATTTCCTGAAAGCATAAAAGCCTGCTGAATTAGTTGTTCAGGTATATTGGAGGCTTCGGTTATTGCATCTATGACAATACCTACAAGAGCTCCCTGTCTTAATTCACCTGTTATTAATCCAGCTATGAATTGTTTTTCTTCTTCATCGATTGATGAGAAAAGGTCTTGAAGTAGTTTAACCTTTTTCTCTAAGGAACCCTTTCCGCTTAAGGAGGAAATCTCATTGAAAAATTGATCTATCTCAATAAGGTTGATATTTTTTGGATTTAAGAGGGGCGTACTGATAGCCTTTTCAAGTATTCCCCATCCAATACCAAGGGATTGGTGTGGAATTTCTCCTGATAAATATGATGAGGCTATGGAAATTTCTTTGCCGCGACAATTTTTAAGAAAATCGGAAATTAAAAAGATTTTCTCCTTTTTTCGAGTTGTCTCCCTAACCCTCTTTGATACTGTTACTATATCCTTTAGAAGCATATTTTAATTTTATCATTTATAAGAGATGAATTCATTATTTTACCTTACCTCACCTCGGTCTGGATCCCTGCTCGATTCCATTTATATCCATAACCTGGAATCAAATTGATGGTGATAAATTTGACACAGTGTAAAAGAAATGATAATTAATTTGATTAATAAAAAGGAGATTTTCTATGTCAAAGAAAGCAATTCAAGAATACTATCCCGATGAGTTTAATCAATGTTTTGGTTGTGGTCAATTAAATCAAAGTGGTTATAAACTTAAAAGCTATTTGGATGGTGATGAAACAGTTGCCTTTTTTATTCCAAAACCTTATCATATTTCAGTCCCAGGATATGTATACGGTGGTTTAATTGCATCAATTATAGACTGTCATGGTATAGGAACCGCTGTTGCAGCTGCATATAAGGCCAAAGGTCGCGAGATTGGATCTGAACCCAAATTGAGATATGTAACCGCATCATTACACGTGGATTACTTAAGACCAACACCTCTGGGAGTTCAGTTAGAGGTGAGGGGAAGATTAAGGGAAATAAGAGGCCGTAAGATTGTTGTAGAAGTTACGTTATTAGCTAATGGAGAGATATGTGCAAAAGGGGAAGTAGTTGGTGCTCCTTTACCACCCCACATGATTCTAAGTAGTCATCTAATAAAATAATTATTAATCAGCAGGTTCTTCAACGATTCTCTTTATGGTAAATAGGGGAGAAAGTAACAGTATTAAAGCAATTATAAGAAATAGAGCAGATATAGGTCTTGTCAAAAAGATCATAGGATTTCCATCGGACATCATAAGGGCCCTTCTCAAAGAACTTTCAAGCATACGGCCTAAAACAAGGGCCATAATTAATGGTGCACCTTCGAACTCATAACGTTTCATAAGATAGCCAAAGAATCCAAAGATATTAACGAGCAAGACATCATTTACATCGTTATTTATACTATAGGCACCGATCTGACAGATAAGTATAATCAGTACATAAAGAATAGAGTAAGGGACCTTGAGCATTTGTACCCAGAGGCCTATGAGTGGTAAGTTCAATAAGACAAGAAAGGTATTTCCTATATACATACTTGCTATTACACCCCAGAACAGGTCCGGACGCGAAGAAATCAAAAGGGGACCGGGCTGAAGACCTAAGATCATAAGTGCACCAAGCAGAATAGCTGTTGATGGGTTTACTGGTATTCCAAGACTTAGAAGCGGGATAAATGTACCGCTTGATGCAGCGTTGTTTGCTGATTCAGGTCCTGCTACCCCTTCGATTGCACCTTTCCCAAATTTTTCAGGGTTTTTGGAGAATTTTTTCTCAATAGCGTAAGATAGAAAAGTTGGGATTGCCTGCCCAAACCCTGGAATGATGCCAAAGAAGAATCCGATTATCGTGCCTCGTGCAATAGGTTTAGCTGAATCTTTCCAGTCTTGCTTGTTGGGGAGCAGGTTTTTTATTTCTGTTTCAAGAATCTCTCTCCTCATAGCCTTATCAAGATTTACCAAAACTTCACTCATGCCAAATAATCCCATTGCAACATAGACAAGCTCGAAACCATCCATTAGGGCAGAGAGTCCGAATGTAAATCTCAATCTCGAAGTGATTGGGTCCATACCAACAAGACTCATGGCAAGACCGAGGCATGCCATCATAAGGCTTTTTATGATAGAGCCTCTACTTACATAAGTCACAAGTGTCAGGCTCATTACAGCGAGAGAGAAAAATTCAGGAGGACCAAAGCGCAAGGCAAATTTAGCCAGCGCAGGTGCAAATAGCATAAGACCTATAACCCCAATAGTGCCAGCTATAAAAGAGCCTAAGGCTGCGATTCCGAGGGCAGGTCCCGCTAGGCCTTTTTTTGCCATCTGGTGTCCATCAATACATGTTATAACCGAAGAGGCCTCACCAGGGATGTTAAGTAGTATAGAGGTTGTTGACCCACCATATTGAGCCCCATAAGTAATTCCGGCAAGCATTATAATGGATGAGACTGGATTGCCATGAAAGATCATTGGTAAGAGAAGGGCAATCGTAGCAGAGGGTCCCAGCCCTGGAAGTACACCTACAAGAGTTCCCAGAAGTACACCGATAAAACAATATAGGAGGTTTAATGGTGTAAGTAAAACACTAAAACCATAAAATATATTATTTAATGTCTCCAAGTAATCCCCTTAAATTCTGAAAATTCCCCTGGGAAAGTAAACGTGCAAAAGTGACCCAAATATAAAATATGCAAGAAAAGTAATAACTAAACTTACAACTACAGTAAACCACCAGTTTCTTTTCTGGCCAAGTTGAAAAAGTATCATTACAAGGAAAAATGTTGGGATTAAAAAGCCCAAATATTCAAGGACAAGACTGTAAATAAAGAGAGAAATCAATGCCAGGATGACTCGCTTTGATATGGGTTTTAGAGATTTTAAAGATGATCTAAATTTTAACTCTTTTAATATCAAGGCAATAGAGAGTCCACATAAGACTATGCCAATGCCAAATGTTAAGAAGCCAGACCCAGGAGATAGAAATGTGCCCAATTCAACCCTTATTGATTCAAAAACTATTAGTAAAGATATTATTAAAAAGAAGATGCCACTTTTTATATCATCTCTCATTTGAAAATTGATTTCTATTTTTATTTAACCAAACCTGACTCAGGTGCAAGTTTTTTTACTATATTTATCCCTGTTTCAAGGAGCTTACGGGTTTCTTCAGGACCTAAATACTCTACAATTAACCCTGCATTGGTAGCACGTTGAATGACTTCAGGATCTTTAAAAGTTTTTTCAACAGCAGTTACCAATACATCTAAGACCTCTTTCGGTACCCCGGCTGGCGCAAAGACTCCACTCCATACGTTGAGTATAATTTCAGGGTATCCCAATTCTTGAGCAGTTGGAATATCGGGGAATTCAGGATGACGTTTTTTTGTAAAGATAGCAAGGCCTCGGATTGTTCCAGCCTTGAGTTGAGGTTTAAGTGATGCAAGGCTACTCGAGGTTAAATCTGTGTGTCCTCCAAGAAGTGATACAACCGCTTCTCCTCCGCTTTTAAAAGGAATTGTTGGTATTTTAATCTTTTCTTTGCTACAGAGTATTTGTAGATTAAAAAATGATTCTGTTCCAATCCCTGCTGAACTGTTTTTGAGCTTACCGGGATTCTGACGTGCATATTCAACCAGTTGGCTAAGTGTCTTAAACGGAGAGTCGCTTTTAACTGCAATAATGCCGGGGGCATAACCCAGGTGAGCTATAGGGATAACATCCTTTAAAGGGTCATATGTTACCTCTTTATTTATGACTGGCATAATCATAAGTGGTGTGTCTGTAGTTCCAAGAATAGTGTAGCCATCCTTCTTGCTCCTCACAACATATGTGACTCCTTGAATTCCTGTTCCACCAGCTCTGTTAACAACATTAACAGTAACTTTTAGGTTCTTGGATAATACATCGCTGTATGTCCTTGCTGCCACATCAGCTGTTCCTCCAGGTGCAAATGGTACAACAAGCTCTATAGGCCGGGACGGATATTTTTCCTGTGAGTAGACAAGGTTTATGGAGATAACAAACAGAAATAAAGAAAGTATTAAAATAAAGATTTGTTTCTTTTTGATTAACATTTTTACTCACCCTCCTCAATTGGTTTTTAATAATTTCTTATATTTTAAATTTTTCAAAAAGTCAAATTTTTTATTCGAGACGTAAGCATTTTTTTTACACCTCTGAAAAATTATTTAAAAAATTTTTTTACAAAAAGCGCAAAATATTATAAATAATTAAATTAAGCGATTTTTTACTAAAAGTTTCTATCTTTGTATCAGTCATTGCAAGAAGCCAGATGATGCATAGCAGTCTAATTTTAAAAGAAGAGATTACTTCGGTCGTTTCACTCCCTCGCAATGATCTCTTGCTTCAAGTCATTGCGAGCCCGAAGGGCGTGGCAATCCCATAGGTTTCTCGCTTCGCTCGCAATGACAATTTTGAATTTTATTAAGAAAGGGAGATTGAGATGAAAAATATTTTAACAGACGTATTAATCATTGGAGGTGGGGCCACAGCTTGCCGAGCTTCTATTGAGTGTATCGAAGATGGAATTAAGGTAGATCTTGTAGATAAGGGTAAGGTGGGCGAAAGTGGAAGCAGTCCTGCATGTCTCTATGGATTGGCTTCTCCTTTTAATCCAGATGATAGTTTTGATCTATTTTTTGAAGATTGGGTTAAATCAGGAGGCTATATAAATGATCAGAATCTTGTTTACGAAGCCATAAAAAAGGGCCGAGAGGTGATAGAAGGTCTCGAGGCATTTGGAATTGGATTTCGTAAGAATCAGGATGGGACACGATTTCTCTATAAAGGAGCAGGCCATAGGATGGCCCGGGGACTAACAGTGGATTCTCCAAATATCGTAAATCCTCTTCGTAAGGAGGCAGAGAAGAGAGGTGTTAATATACATGAAGGAATAATGATAACAAAACTTTTTATTAAGAACGGAAGGGTTATTGGTGCATTTGGAATTTCGAGGGATAGAGAGTTTTTTGTATTCAATGCAAAATCAGTCATACTCGCCGCAGGTGGCGCAAATTGGCTTTATCCCAATATCGCACCTTATATTATAGAGCCAAAATATAGAACCACGGGGGATGCATTTGCCTTAGCATTTAATGCTGGTGCCCCTCTAATCGATATGGAATTTACACAGTTCAGAGAATCTCCACCTGGTGCAGCAAGGTTTGGTGGTAGATATTTAAATCGTTTAGGTGAAAGATTCATGGAGAAGTACGAGCCTAAGGCATTAGAAAAAGCACCAAGATCAAAGGTAGTAGAAGCAGTTTATAGGGAATTGAAAGAAGGTCGTGGCCCTTTAATATGGGAAGTCGAAGGGATTTCAGAGACAATTGCCGATCTTCCTTTTGCAAAGAATTTTGTCGGTAAAAAACATATAGAGATTAAGATTGATTTTCAACGTATTCTTGGAGGAGCAAAAATAAATGAAAGGGGAGAAACACCACTACCAGGTCTTTTTTCAGCTGGTGAATCATCAGGAGGTCTTCATGGTGGAGATAGAATGCAGGGAAATGGGTTTTTAGAGACTCAGGTTTTTGGATTTATCACTGGGAAAAATGCAAAAGTATTTGCAAAACAGAATGAGAGATTAGATATCGAATTAAATCAAATCGAAGATGAAAAATCAAGAATTAATAGTATCAAAGGAACGATCGATCCTGAAGGAGTGGTAAAAGAGATTCAGCAAATAATGTGGGAAAATGTAGGCATAATAAGGGATGAAAAAAGTCTCAAGATGGCTGTAAGTGAGTTAGAAGAGATTAAAAGAGTAAAGATTTTAAATCTTTCAAGCGATAATATCTTTTCAGCGCTTGAAGCTAATAACTTACTCTTAACCGCTGAGATGGTTACAAAGGCAGCTTTGACACGAAGAGAGACCCGAAGGACACATATTCGTTCAGATTATCCAGCTACTGATGATGAATGGTTAAAACATGTATGTATAAGGAAGAAGAATGATGAGATAGTAATTGATTCGCTCCCTATTGTCAAAATAAGACATAATTACCAAGCTGAAGCAATCTCTTCAAAATTTTAATTCCGAGCTAAGCAATAAATTTTTAAGATTGCCAGCCCTTCAGGCTCGCAATGACTGGAAACAGGAGGTCATTGCGAGGGAGTGAAACGACCGAAGCAATCTCTTCTTTTAAAATTATACTGCTACACACCCTATGGGTGCTCACAATGACTGATAAAAAAGGCAGTTTTGAACAATATCCATTCATTCTTTCAAAGACTTTTTCAAGACTCTCAACTTTATATATTGACAATTTTTTTTGTATAATATAACTTATCATGTAATTTTTTATTGAATGAATAACAAAAAATTCAAAGTAAAAGGTTTGAGATAATGAAAAGAAGGGTAAAAGTTTATTCGAGCCTATTCTGGTTTCTCCTCTCAGTAATTACGTGTCACGAAGCATTAAAGCTTAAAATTGGTGAGTTCAACCAACCTGGCCCTGGTTTTTTCCCATTTTGTATTGGTCTTGTGATGGGAATTTTATCAATTGTGGCATTAGTTCTTTCTCTCTTAGAAAGAAAAGGGCAAATTGTTACTTCTGAAAAAATTAGGTGGTGGAATATAATTTTGATCGTTCTTCTTTTAATTGGATATGCATTATCACTTGAAAAAGTTGGTTTCCTAATAAACACATTTCTACTAATGACCATTCTTCTCAAGTTTGTAGAACCTCAGTCATGGAGGACATCCATTTTAGGTGGTATAATAATAGCCATTTTAACAAATTTAGTTTTTAATGTCTTTCTAAAGGCTCAGATCCCTCGAGGGATCTTTGGATTCTAAATGGAGTTGTAGAGGAAGATATGGAAACAATAAAAGCACTTCTATTTGGCTTTTCAGTAGCCTTAACACCAATGAATCTTTTATACTGCTTTGTGGGGGTGCTTGTGGGAACTCTGGTTGGAGTTCTTCCCGGTGTAGGGCCTCCAGCTGCTTTGGCATTGCTTCTGCCTGCAACATTCTATGTCCCACCAGCTTCAGCAGTAATTCTCCTTGCTGGTATTATGTATGGTGCAATGTATGGAGGGTCGACAACCTCCATCCTCGTTAATATACCAGGTGAGGCTGCATCTGTTATTACCTGTCTTGATGGCTATCAAATGGCACGTAAGGGTAGGGCAGGTCCTGCACTTGGAATCTCAGCATTTGGTTCATTTATTGCAGGAACAATAAGTATCTTTCTGTTAATAGGACTTGCACCCACGCTTGCAAAATTTGCCCTAAGATTCGGTCCACCTGAATATTTTGCCCTTATGATTCTTGGCTTAAGTATATTGGTTTATCTTGCAAGAGGTTCAATGATTAATGCCCTGATTATGGTTTGCTTTGGGCTTCTTTTAGGAACAGTAGGGCTTGATCCTATGACCGGTGTTCCAAGATTTGTTTACAAAATAACAACACTTATGGACGGGATAGGGCTGGTACAGGTTGTCATTGGACTTTTTGGTGTCTCTGAGGTACTTTTGAATGTAGAGAAAGCCTTTAAACAAGAAATCTTTGAAACCAAGATAAAAGGTCTTCTACCAAATCGTGAAGACTGGAAGAAAAGCATTGGCCCTATTGGAAGAGGAACATTTCTTGGATTCTTCCTTGGTGTAATACCAGGGATGAGTGTTGTAATTCCTACATTTGTATCTTATGTCCTTGAAAAGAAGATATCAAAATATCCTGAAAAGTTTGGGACAGGAGTTATAGAGGGTGTTTCAGGCCCTGAAGCAGCAAATAATGCTGCCTCATCCGGGACACTCGTGCCGACACTAAGTCTTGGTATCCCAACTGGTGCATCCACTGCCTTACTGCTCGGGGCATTAATGATGCATGGCTTGCGTCCAGGGCCTCTTCTTATAAAAGAATCACCCGAAGTATTTTGGGGAGTTATTGCGAGCCTTTATGTAGGAAATGTGATGCTTCTTATTTTAAATCTTCCCTTAATCGGCCTTTGGGTTAAGATTCTTAAAGTTCCATACCATTTTCTTTTTTCGTTGATACTGCTCTTTTGTATCATCGGTTCTTATGTTACAAATAATAATCCATATGATGTTGTGATAATGGTTATATTTGGTCTTATTGGATACGGAATGAAGAAGTTCGATCTTGAGGCAGCCCCATTGGTTTTGGCACTTGTACTTGGTCCAATGATGGAAAATGCATTTAGAAGATCGCTTGTGCTTTCAGATGGAAATTTTGGAATCTTTTTTACGAGGCCCTTATCAGCAATTTTTATTTTAATAGCATTAATTATACTTTTTTCACCACTCTTCTTAAGGAAGGGTAGATTAAGAGAGGATCTTAGAGCAGATTGAAGGGCCTTCAATGGCAGTATAAGAAAAAATATAAATAGGAGGTGTGTTATGCGGAGAAGATTAAATAGTAAATTATTTCCTTTTATAATTTTTATCTCTCTTTTATTTATCGGTTTTTCATTTGCACAGGATTATCCGAAAACAACTGTTCAGATAGTTGTTCCATTTGCACCGGGTGGAGCAACAGATATTTTCTGGAGGACTGTTGCAGATACGCTTAGCAAAAACATTGGTGGCACAATAGCAATCCTTAATAAGCCAGGTGGCGGTGGAATTGTTGGGACATCTACTGTAGTAAATGCAAGACCTGACGGATATACACTTGCTGCAGGAAACTCTGATACCCTGAATCTTACTCCTCTTTTTACACCTAATATACCATTTGATACAATTAATGACCTCACATATATTGCCAAATTTGCTATATTTCTTCATACAGTTTCTGTAAGGACAGAGTCTCCATTTAAAACATTAGAGGATCTTGTTTCTTATGCCCGTGCAAATCCTAAGAAACTGAAGGCAGGGACACCAGGTGTTGGAACAACTCCATATATGGCACTTCATATATTTAATCAGGATGCAAATATAGAGATTGTTCCAGTTGCATTTGGCGGTGGAGGAGAAGTGGTTCCACAGCTTCTTGGAGGCCATATCGATGCTGCCTTTATATCAATTCCACCAATAAAATCGCAATACCTGGCTGGAAAGGCACGTATATTGGCAATGTTTTCTGAAAAGCGTCATCCTTCATATCCTGATATCCCTACTGCCTTTGAGAAAGGTTATAAAAAAACAGTTATAACCACAGGAATTGGTCTTGTTGGACCAAAAGGCCTCCCGCCTTCTATTGTAAAAAAATGGGAAGAGGCGGCTGAGAAAACAATGAAAGATCCTAATGTGATTTCAGCAACCCAAAAATTTGATTATGTTTCGGATTTTAAAAGAGGCGAAGAGTTTAGAAAAGAGGTTGCTGATGAGATGGCATTTTTTAAGGATCTTATGCAAAAAGCAGGTATAAAGCCAGGAGCAAAAAAATGAGGATTTAAAAAGGAGCAAAAATTTTGAATAGATACTCTTCTCAGGTCTTAGTTGTAGGTGGAGGATTGGCAGGCTGTTGGGCTTCGATAAGGGCCCGACAGCTTGGTGCAGATGTTATATTGGTCGATAAAGGAAAGGTCGGGTTTAGTGGATGTAGCACATTTGCAGCAGGTGATATCCTCTGGTGGACACCGCAGGACGACCTCAATTTATGGTTAAATAACTATGCGAGATGGGGTGGTTATCTTTTAGATCCGGAATGGTTTGTAAGGCTTTGTCACGACATTTATGAAAGGGTCTTAGAGATGTCAAGATGGGGAGCGCCCTTTGAAAAGGATTCAAAAGGTAATCTCATAAGAAAACCAGGACGCGGTCATAATGCTGCAGTAGTTTTTCCGGGATTTGAATTAATGAAATTTTTAAGGAAAAAGCTTGAAGAGTATGGAGTCAAGATACTGGATCGAATAATGATTACTGATCTAATAGTAGAAGATGGAAAGATAACGGGTGCTGTTGGTTTTCATATACGCAGTGGCGAATTTTGTTTATTTGAAACAAAGTCTTTGATCCTTGCAACAGGTGGATGCAGTTGGAAAGGGAATTACTTTGGTCAAGATATGGTTTGTGGAGAGGGATATTCTTTGGCCTATAAAATTGGGGCAAAATTAATGAATATGGAGTATTCTAATTGCTATAATTCCACATACAGATATTTTGATATCTATGGCCTTAGTAGATTTCAGAGATTGGGAGGTAAATTTACAAATGCCTTAGGTGAGCATTTTATGTCAAAATATGACCCTGAACTTAAAGATGGTGCCTTCCTTCACACGATTGCCTTTGCAATGGCAAAAGAGGTGATGGAAGGTCGTGGTCCTATCTATTTTGACCTAACCGAGATGAACGAGGAAGATCAGAGACTCTCACGTAAGCTCCTTCCTATGCTATTTGAAATGTTTGAGAAGGCGGGAGTGGATCCTTTTAAAGAGCGTCTTGAATGGATTCCAGGTTTTCAAGGATCAATAGGTACAGGCTCAGGTGTCATGCTTGTAGACGAATTTTGTTCGTCTAATATAAAAGGTCTTTATGCCTCGGGAGATTCAGCCTGTGAAGGTTTGGTTATTGGGGGAATTAACGGACCAGGAGCAATAAATTTAAGTTGGGCAATTGTTACGGGGTATCGTTCAGGTGATGGTGGAGCTCGTTTTGCCAAATCTTCAGAGGTTAAAAGACCATCAGAATCTTTAATCAATGACCTCCAAAAGAGGACATTCAAATTCATGTCAAAGGATGGAAAAATTAAACCCCAGGATATTTATTATAAACTGCAAGAGACAGTGATAGGTTGGGATAAAAGTATAATTCGTCACAAGGATCGTTTAATCGAAAGCATTAATAGATTAAAGAGTATAGAAGATGAATTGATTCCAGAAATGAAGGCATCTGATTTTCATGAGCTTATGAGATGTCATGAAGTTGAGGCAACATTAATCTCTACAGAAATGGTTTTAAAGAGTGCGCTTTTACGAACTGAGTCGCGTGCAGCCCATTTCAGAGAAGATTATCCTGAAACTGATAATTCAAATTGGTTAAAATGGATAATTGTCGAAAAGGGCGAATCAGAAATAAGATTGAATATGGTTGATATACCTAAAAAAAATTATGAAAAATATGGGGTGAAATTACCTGATTAAGCTATGCCAATAATTGAGATTAAAAAAGAATTTTGTAAAAACTGTAATATATGTGTTGAGATTTGCCCATTAGATGTTTTAGTAGAATCAAATGATATAACTCCATCTATCAAATATAGGGATGATTGTCAATCATGTTATCTTTGTAGTATATCCTGTCCAGAGGGTGCAATCATCGTAACTCCGGATAGGGCGAGACCTACACCATTACCTTTTTGATCTATATATGAGCATTCTTTTTGAACCAATAAAGATAGGTAAAATAGAGTTAAAAAACCGTTTTGTAAGATCAGCCACATATGATTCCTCTGCAGATGAAAAAGGTGAGGTAACAGAATCTCAGATTTCAATTTATAGAAGGCTTGCAAAAGGAGGAGCGGGCTTGATCATTACTGGGATAACTTATACACATCCATCCGGACAACGTTTTAGGAATCAAAACTCAATTGAGAGTGACGATTTTATCCAAGGGTTTAAAAGATTGACTTCATGTGTTCATAATGAAGGTGTAAAGATATTCCTTCAACTTTTTCATGGTGGAAAGGAGGCCACAACCTTTCAGCGCTTAAAAGGAAAGTTAGCTCTGGCCCCATCATTTATTGGAAACGAAGAATTCAAAGAACCATATCGAGAGATAACTGAGGATGAAATCTGGGAGATAATAGATTCCTTTGCGAAAGGGGCAAGAAGGGCAAAAGAGGCCGGATTCGATGGCATACAGATCCATGGGGCTCATGGATACCTCTTCAGTCAGTTTCTCTCTCCGTTTACAAATAGAAGACAAGATAAATGGGGGGGAGACATTGATGGCAGGCTAAATTTTCATAAAGAGGTTTATTCTGCAATAAGAAAAGAGGTTGGAGAAGATTACCCTTTAACTATAAAAATAGGGGTTCAGGATGGATTTAAAGGAGGGCTTGAATTGTCAGAGGGAGAGATAGCTTCTGAGCGTCTTTATCAATGGGGAATTGATGCCATAGAAATAAGTATTGGTTTAAGAGGAAAGACTTATGAAGAGAGCGAATTTAAAACAAAAATAGACCATATTGGAAGGGAAGCATATTTTAGAGAATGGTGTGGAAAAATAAAACCAAAAGTTCATGTGCCAGTAATCATTGTGGGTGGTTTAAGGACATTTAGCCTGATGGAAGAGATTTTAAAAAATAGAGAGGCAGATCTTATTTCTTTAAGCAGGCCCTTGATAAGAGAGCCCGAGCTTATTAATATTTGGATGAAGGAAAGTACTTACAAGCCAAAATGTATATCATGCAATAAATGTCTTGAGGCTGTTAGAAATGGAGAGATATTGAATTGTGTGCATGAAAGAGATGATAATAAAATCAAGAGGTAGATGTGATTAAAGAAGGGGTAAAAGAGAGATTAAAGAATATTCTGAAAGTAGAAGATATTCCATTCAATATCCCACCTAAAAAGGAGATGGGAGACTTTTCAAGTGCAATCTGTCTTAGCCTTGCAAAAGAGCTAAGGAGGCCTCCCATCAAAATCGCTGAGGAGATTTCTGCCAAATTAAGATCGGATCTTCCTCCATATATCTCGGATGTCTCTGTTTCTCCCCCTGGATATTTGAATTTTAAGGTAGATTGGAAGAGATTGGCAATCGATATAATACCTAAAATTGTAGAAGATGAAGGTTTCTTTGGAAAACCTGATTTAAGACGGAGGGAGAAGGTTTTTATTGAACATACAAGTGTAAATCCTAATAAGGCAATGCATATAGGCCATCTAAGAAATGCTGTCTTGGGCGATACAGTTGCAAGGATTCTCGATTGGATAGGCTTTTCTGTAGAGGTTTGCAATTATATAGATGATACAGGGGTTCAGGTTGTAGATGTTGTGACAGCCCTACTTTATCTTGATCCTCCCTTTTATGATGAAGGGTCTTCTGATTTTGGGCCAATATGGGAAAAGACTAATTGTGGTAAAGGATTAGACTATTTCTGCTGGGATCTTTATGCGCGTTTTCAAGATGAAATGGAAAAAAACCAGAGATTAAAGGAGAAAAGAGAGGACGTTCTTCGTAAGATCGAAGAAGGGAATAACCCTGTTTCGGTATTTGCTAAGGAGTTAGCCACAGAGATTGTCAAATCACATCTTGAGACTGTCTCTCAACTCTCAATTTTTTATGACCTTCTTAATTGGGAATCGGATATTATACATCAAGGATTTTGGAATGAGACATTTGAGCTATTAAAAGGAAGAGAGGCTATCAGGTTTGAGAACGAAGGGCCAAACAAAGGGTGCTGGGTTGTACCACTGGGTGGATTTGTTGATACAGAAGAAGGTGTGAAGAGTTTAGATAAGATACTTGTAAGATCAAATGGCAGTGTAACTTATACAGGTAAAGACATAGCATATCAACTCTGGAAATTTGGATTACTTAAAAGAGATTTTCTCTACAAACCCTGGGGCATTCAGGCAAATGGGAAGATGTTGTGGACAACCTCACCTGATGGGGAAAGATTGGAGCGTTTTGGAAGGGCAGATAGGGTGATAAATGTTATAGATACACGTCAGAGCTACACTCAACAGGTCGTGATTGAATGTCTAAGGCAGATGGGCTTCGAAAGGGAGGCCGAAAACTCGATTCACCTTGCATATGAAGTCGTAAACCTTTCTCCTCAGGCAGCAAGCATTATTGGAATTGAAGAGACTGGTGAAAAAAGGTCCATTCCAATGTCCGGACGATCGGGCACAGGTATCAAGGCAAAGGATTTTATAGAGATTGTGAAACAGAAAGTAATAGAAAAATCGGATCATAAACTTGAGGAGGATGTGGCCAGTTCATTAGCCTGTGCTGCTATACGTTATTATTTGTTAAGATTTACCCTTGAAAACCAAATTGTATTCGATTTTGATGAGGCACTTAGGACCACAGGTAATACCGGTATCTATTTGGAGTATGCACATGCAAGGGCATGTAGTATTTTGAGGAAGGCAAATGAGAAGGGGATAGAAGTTTCATGGGAAGAAGGTTGTGTTCCTGAAAGATTGACACAAACAGAGATAGCCCTTCTCGAAACCATTTCAGATTTTCCATATGTCATAAATAGGGTTGGCGAAAATTTAAGGGTTTCACAACTTGCCGAGTACTCTTTTGATCTGGCTGTTGCTTTTACTAATTTCTATGAGCATCCTGATCCGGAGGTGGAAGTTCAGATTCCTTTTATTAATATTGAAGATGAGAATTTAAGAAGGTTTCGTCTGCTTTTGGTTAAAACATTTCAAAAGGTAATGGCAAGTATTTTAAATCTGATGGGTATGCCGGCACTTGAGCGGATATGAATAAATAGATTGGAAAAGGTTAAAAGACTGAATGAGTTGATGTTTAAAGTTGCTTTTAAATTAATAATATATAAATTGAGCGATCAAAGGTTGTCATTGCGAGGCGAAGCCAAAGCAATCTCTTCCAAATTGTCATTCCGAGCGAAGCGAGGAATCTATGAGATTGCCACATCCCCCGCATCAAGTCAGGGGTCCTCGCAAAGAATTCGTCTGATTGCAAAGCATCCTCTGGTTGCTCGTAATGACTGATATATAGAGGCTTTTAGTAAAAAATTGTTTGATTTAGGTATTATAAAACCTAAGAACCTTTATTTTTAGGAGGAATTATTATGGCTCAAAGAAAGAGGATCCTTCCAAGAGGATGGTATCCCTTTACAAAAGAGGATTGTAAAAGGGAGATAGAATCTTATATAGAAGAATGGAAAAAACCAGATATCTCTTCTTACACAGGAAATGGAGGGATTGTTCCTCATGCAGGTTGGTACTTTTCAGGTAAGCTTGCTGCAAGGGTCTTATATGCATTAAGTTTAAAAAGGAAACCTGATGTGATTGTCCTGTTTGGAGGACACCTTGGTTCCAATGAGATCCCGAGAATTGTTACAGAAGAGTCCTGGGAGACACCATTAGGAGAGATTGAGATAGATACCAATTTTGTAAAGTTACTCATGGATAGATTTGAGATGAAGAAGGAGAGCCCTACAAGCGGAGACAATACTATCGAGGTTCAACTTGCAATGGTTAAATATTTTTTCCCAGAGGCAAAACTTATAGCTATTCGCTCTCCTCATTCTATGAAGGCAAAAATTCTTGGAGAGGAGGTTGCCCAGGTTTCTAAGAAAGAAGGGATTTCCATTACTGCAGTAGGCTCAACAGATTTAACGCATTATGGTCCTAATTATGGATTTCTCGTAAAGGGGATAGGGCCATCATCAGTTAAATGGGTAAAAGAGGAAAATGATCGGGGATTTATTCAAATGGCATTAAAAATGGACGAAGAAGGTATCATCAAACATGCCAGGGAAAACGGAAGTGCATGTAGTGCCGGAGCAGTTGCCTCTGCCGTAGCAGCATCAAAAGTACTCGGATCTGAAAAAGGGATACTTGTAGATTACTATACAAGCTATGATGTTATGCCGGATGATAGCTTCGTAGGTTACGCAGGGATTGTGTATTAATTATTTTTATAAAAATTATTTAGAGGTAGAAAAGCAATATGAAAAGGGTAGCAATTATTGGAGTTGGGCATGGAAAGTTTGGTGTAAGATCAGACGCCTCTCTGAGGGAGCTTGCCTTCGAGGCAATAAGAGCCTGCTTAGATGATGCTGGTATCTCTTTGAAAGAGGTAGACTGTATGGTAACAGGAATAGCAGGTGATGAGTTTAGTTTCTCACTTCAGCCATCTGCACAGGTTCATGACTATATTGGTTTTCACCCAAAGCCGAACTTTCGTGTTGAAGGGGCATGTGCAACAGGAAGTGTTGCATTAAGAACAGGATGGATGCACATAGCTTCTGGATTGGCTGACATAGTACTTGTTGTTGGTGTTGAAAAGATGACAGAGATTCCAACAAGTGTGGCAACAGAGATTATGGGTAGGGGAGGGGATGCCATATGGGAGTATCCTTTTGGAACTACTTTCCCGGGCTATTATGCAATGATTGCAAACGCCCATATGGCTGAATTTGGGACAACGGAAGAGCAGATGGCTATGGTTGCTGTAAAAAATCATTATTATGGGAGTCTGAATCCATTTGCACATATGCAAAAAGAGATTACAATCGAAAAGGCATTATCTTCTTTTATGGTAGCTTATCCGCTTAAACTTTACGATTGTAGTTTAATCACAGATGGCGCTTCCGCAATTATTTTGGCATCAGAGGAGAAGGCAAAGGCGATCTGTAAAAAACCTGTCTGGATTGTAGGCATGGGTTTAGCTACAGATACAATGAGAATAGCTGAACGTGAAAAACTTACATCTATTGAAGCAACAAGAGAGGCAGCAAGGATTGCCTACAAAATGGCAGGGGTTGGGCCAGGGGATATTGATATCGCCACTGTACATGACTGCTTTACAATAGCAGAGATTATTGCATATGAGGATCTTGGTTTTTGTGAGAAAGGCGAAGGAGGAAGGTTTATTGAATCAAAAGAGACATATATTGGTGGAAAGATCCCTGTAAATGTTGATGGAGGGCTAAAGGCCAAGGGTCATCCTCTTGGTGCAACAGGTATATCAATGGCTATCGAGATTACAAAACAGTTAAGGGGAGAGGCAGGCCCAAGACAGGTAAAAGATCCTGAGATTGGCCTTACACATAATGTTGGTGGGACAGGTCAGGTAGTAGCAGTTCATATCTTCAGGAGGGAGTAGATGGAATTTAAAGATTTTTCTCTTGGAATATCACAAACAAAGGTTAAAAGATTTGTTGATGAACTTTCAAAAGGGAATATTATGACTACTATTTGTAAAATATGTAGAAAGAAATATTATCCTCCTCGCGCTGATTGTTCAGGATGCATGGATAGTCAGATGGATTGGATTCCAATCAATTCTCAAGGCTATCTATTAACCTTTACAAAGATTTATGTCCCGCCAAAGCACTTTGCACCCGTCCAACCTCTTATGCCATTTTCAACTATTCAGTTTGAACCCTGTCCTGTAGGAATTATAGAGGTTGAAGATAATCTGAGGATTATGGGCTGGATACCCAAATTAAATACTGAGGAGATTAAAATTGGAATGAGGATGAAGGCATCCCCCTTTAAACTTCCTGATGGCAAAATTACAATTATCCTCGAGCCCATAACTCAATAAACCCAAGTAACCCAAGCAACCCAAGTAACTCATTATGGTATCATTTCAGGAGTAAGTATCCACTTTACTGCCCAGCCTTTATCTTCTTTCTGTTCAATACAGACGATAGCACCATAGCGAAATAGGATTACTCGGGCATTCTCATCTCCATAGATTAGATAAGAGGCCAGTTTATCGAGGAAAGGGAGGTGACCTACTATCATTATATCCTGCTTTAAATTTGAAATCTTTTCGACCCAAGGTTTTATATTATCAAGTGGGTTGAGTCCTTCACAATACTCTATAGGAATTTTTAATGCCTCACCCAATATCTCAGCAGTCTGTTTCGCCCTAAGTTTTCCACTATGACATATTTTATTAATCTGGATATTAAGCATCTTAGCTACATTTGAAACTTTACGGACTTCATGCTCCCCTCTTAGAGTTAAAGAACGTTCAGGATCTTCTATCTCTGGTTTTGACTCTCCATGTTGAATAAGATAAAGTTTCATTTCTCACCTCCGCTTAAAACTTAAAAATTTTGAGAAGATATATGGGGAAAGTTTATTTTCAAAGTTAACTATATCTTAATTAAATAAAGAACGGTTTTTTGTCAATTCGTTTACTCATTGATTCGGTTGTTTTCAACACATCACGATTATAATAAAGTAGGTCAATTAAGCCTATAAACCTGTAGCAAACTCAATCAGAGGGTGTCATTACGAGTATTAGTTTAATAATCTAAACCGTCGAGTGTCATTGCGAGCGTAAGCGTGGCAATCTCTTTCCCAATGGGTTTTTCGTAGCTTAGCTTTTCACTATGATAGTCGAGACCATTCAATTCTTTTTTTCATTTTGATAAAAAGGGCTTTAGAAATCTTAAATGAGAAAGAGCATCTCTTTCCCCGTCACAAGTTATGTAGCATTGGCTTATATTAATGCGATACTTATCCCGAAGCATAATTTAATCTCTACCCTCACATGAGTCACTCCCATAAAAAAGGGAATCCAGCTGTTTTTAAATGTTTTTCTTGTCCCTGGATTCCTGCCTTCGCAGGAATGACAGCTTTAATTTTTATATAAAATTGGACGATTCAAGATTGTCATTGCGAGGCGGGAGCCGAAGCAATCTCTTCAAAAAAATTTTTGTTCTGAGCTAAGAAAGAAACATATGAGATTGCCACGCCCTTCAGGCTCGCAATGACTTATAAATAGAGGCTTTTAGTAAAAAAATCTTTCAATTTAGGTATGAGTTTGTAAAAGAGGAATGATAATCCACTTTTGAAATTAAGGCTTTTGAAGCTAAATGGAGAATGGGATGCTTATTGACAAGACCGCCGGAAAGAATTTGCCAGACATGCCATATAACCTTATCACAGAAAAGAAGATGCTTACTAAATGAGAAGTGTGTTTGAAAAATTTAAAAAATATATTATATTTAACAAAAATTATTTAAGGGGCTCTAAATGACATATTCATTATCTATATGGAATGAGTTTAAAAATTATCAATGGTCTTGTTACAGAAATTATCTTGAGGCCTCTAAGGGAATTCGTTGTATAGGTTCAACATGGAGCATACTTTCTCCGCTTAAAGGTCTTGGTGAGGATATATATATAATGGGAGGAGAGCCCCATGCCGCATCAACAGCTGGAACATTTCCAGATGAAGGTAAGGATGATATTTTAGCTTCAGAGGTTTCGGGCTTAGGTTATCATTCCTGTAGCTATCTTAAACTTTTTATAGGTGAATTGGTAAGAAATAAGATAGCACTTCCTGATAGGACAATAAGTAAGAAGTATCCCAAACCAGATTTAGTTTGGACAACGCATCTCTGTACACAGCATTCCAAGTGGTATCAGGAGGTTTCGAGGCGACTTGGTGGTATTCCTATATATGCCATCGATATGATTGGAGGTGGAAATGCTGATAAAGATCCGAAGATTGTAAATTATGTATGTGAACAGATAGAAGCAGGAATTCAATGGCTTCAAAGGGTGACAGGCAGAGATTTTTCAGAAGATTTGTTCATAAATGCTGTAAGAAATGAGATAAAGGTTTTGGTTCTATGGGGTAATATATGTGCCCTTAACAGAAACATCCCTGCACCACTTGATGAACGTCGCTTGATAGCACTTTTCCCACCTGCCATAGTTGATAGAACAACTGATAAGGCAGTAAGGTTATATGAGTCATTATTTGAGGAAGTGAAATATATGGTTGAAACTGGAAAAAGTGTTGCTCCTGACCAACGTTATAGAATTGTCTATTTTGGGATAGCACATACATATGGACATCCAGAGATATCAAGAATCCTTAGAGAGGCCGGAGCAGAGATTGTAGCATCTGTCTATACATTTGGTACAGTCGGTAATTTTAAAGGAATTGTAGATGGAAGATGGTCATGGGATCCCATTGATCCCGAATGGGTAGACAAACTTGATCTATCAACAAGAAAAAAGGCAATATTTGAGCTTGCAAAGATAGTTCTTGGTTGGCCTACATGGCAAGGGGTAAGGTCTTATTGGGCATTAGAATTAATGGCCCGTTCAATGATAGATGAGTATAAGGCAGATGGCCTTTTGTTAGCACCTTCGCGCAGTTGTGAAACTGATTTCAGAAATGGTTACATAGCATTACAGCGCATATTTAGAGGTGAAATTCCTACCGTAGAATACGATACCGACCAGGTAGATGTTCGAAAAATGGATTTGCCTGGTTCGAAGAGAAAGACAGAACTTTTTGTACGTCTTATGGAATCAAACAAAAAGAGAGAAAGGCAAAAAGTAGATGAGTAAAGATTTTCATAAAATAATAGAAGAATTTCGATATATAACTGATCATAGAGATGAGTATGCGAAATCAATAAAGGGAAAGGGTAGGCTACTTGCAGGGTATATGTGTACTCATATCCCTGAAGAGATTCTTTATTCAGCTGGTATTATCCCAGTAAGAATTCTAACCTCCCATAATTCTCAATCTATTACAAGAAGCTATATACATGAGACATATTGTTCTTTTTCACATGATTGTGCTTATGAGGGGTTGAAGAAAAATTACGATTATTTAGACCTTATTGTTACAGGTAGTAGTTGCCTTCACATGTCCGAGGCCTTTAATGTCTGGGTGAGATTTTGTGGTTTTAAGGAAAGAAGCTTTCTTATCCCATTTCCACATATCATGGAGACTAAAGCAAGTTGCGATTTTTTGATGAAATCTTTTACTGAATTTAAGCAATTTATAGAAAATTTTACGGACACACATATCTCGGATGAGGATATTGAAAGTTCAATAAAGGTTTATAACCAAACGAGAAGACTGCTTAAGCAACTCTGGAATTCATTGAGAGGTAATAGTGAGGGAATAAAAGGTCTTGATCTTGCGACCGTAACATTGGCATCTCAGGTTATGGATAAGAAAGAGTTTAATAAAATGCTCGAAAGCCTCTTAGGGGAATTAAAATACTATTGTGGTAATAGATCTTCAGCCCTGAGATTGATGGTAACAGGAGGGGCTTGCGACGATACGAGGGTTTTTGATTTAATCGAAAAGACGAATGACAATTTAGTTATTATTTTTATTGATTCATGTACTGTAGCTCGGTATTTCTGGTTTGAGATTCCTGAGGATCAACCTAATAAAATCTGGGCGCTTTCAGAGGGATACTTAAGCAGGATACCATGTCCTTCAAAGGATAATGTTCCTGGTATAGGGGAGAGAAGAAGATTCAGGTTTATTCAGGATTTTATCGAGGATTTAAGTCCGGATGGCATTATATTTTTATACCAGAGATTCTGCAGTCCCCAACCACATGATATTGTGGCATTGAAGCCAATATTAAACAGATTAGGGATTCCCTCAATAGAGCTTGAACTTGATACAACTATACCAACAAATCTTTTTAAGACTCGACTTGAGGCCTTTGTAGAGATGATAAAGGGGGTAGAATAATTTGGATAGAGAAAAAATAATGGCTGGAATAGATACAGGCCATATAGATACGAAGGTAGTATTAATGAGAGGAAGGGAAATTCTTTACTACCATAAAGAGTCAACATGGTTTAATCCATTGGCATCAGCAGAGAAAACCATCAATTATTGTCTGAACCATTCGGGAATTGGAAGTGATAAATTGACCGGAATTATTGCGACTGGAATCTACAGGGATTTACTCAAAAAGGCTCAATTAAATATAATTAAAACAGTTTCTGAATATGAAGCAGATGCCAGAGGTTCTTTATTCCTTGATGGGGATTCAGAAACTATTATTGATGCTGGTGGTAATATTGTTAAAGTAATCCATTATAGTAAAAAAGGAGATCTCCTTGATGTTATCGAGAATGATAAGTGTGCAGATGGTCTTGGCATCTTCTTTAAGACTATGACTAAGACTTTAGGTTTAAATGAAGAACAAATCTCCGATTTGGCACTGAAATCTGAAAAAAGGCTTCAACTCGGTGTTCAGTGTGGCCTTTCTGCCGAGTTAGATGCTATTGATTTGATCTCTCAAGGGTACGACATATCAGATGTAGCAGATGCCATATTTAGATTTATAGCTGAAAGGATTTTCTCAATGTGTACTTACATACCAAAAAGAGATAAATTTGTTATAGCAGGTGGATTAGCCAGATCAAAGGCCCTTATTTATCATCTTTCAATATTGATGGAGAGAGAATTAAAGGTTTTAGAAAATCCTGAATATATAGGTGCAATTGGTGCTGCATTAAGTTATGAAGGTGGAGAATTCAATGAATAAAAATAAAATTGATTCTAATGGCAAGATAGTTGTTGCTGGAATTGATATTGGGTCAGTAAGTTCTAAGGCTGTGATTCTTATGGATAGGGAGCAGATATCATCCTCCGAAATTAGGACACGAATACCAAAAGAGTCTGCCCTGAAAGTAATCGAAGAGGCATCGAGGAAAGTAAATTTAAGTTTGGATGATATCCACTATATAGTAGCGACTGGATACGGTAAGTCACAGGTTTCATTTGCTCATAAAACAGCATCCGAGATTTCATGCGCAGCAAAAGGGGCGATAGAAATGTGGGGGAAATCTGTCCGAACAATTTTGGAGGCCGGTGGTGAAAGCTGTAAAGTGATTCATTGTACTGAAAATGGTAGGGTTTTAGATTTTTTATGGAATGATAAATGCTCCTCTGGAATTGGCGTTTCTATTGAGGTATTGGCTGACCTTGTTAACATGGATCTAAAAGAGATTGGAAAGATAGCTTTAGAAACAAGTGAATTTCCAAAGATAAGTGATTTCTGTGTTGTCTATGCCAGATCAGAGGCTTTTGATCTTGTTAAAGACAGGGTTTCGCCTGAGAAAATAGTAACTGCCTACCACTATGCTATGGCCAAAAGGATTGCCATTTTGGTAGAGAGGTTAGGTTTAAAAAAGGATTTTGTAGTAACTGGAGGAATGAGCCGCAATCCTGGTATAATGAAATGGTTAAAAGAGAGTTTAAAAATAGATCTTTTAGCTCCTAAAATTGATTTAGATCCTTCAATGGCAGTAGCTTTTGGTGCAGCTTTATTTGCAGATAACCTCTATAAACAGTGAGATAAATAAACCTTAACTTTCTTAAATTACCAAGATAACAAATTACACATCTTAAAGGATTGAAGAAAGGGATTCTATAACATACTAGGCTTATTTTATAAAGTCATTCAAAAGCAGGAAGCAAGCATTACCGAATTTGTTGGGATTAGGCACTTATGGTCTGGATTTATTGGATTGTTAGTTTAACCATTGTTACATATGCAAGCGCTTATATTGTCAGAAAGTATAATGAGTTTGGATATGCAGCCTTGGTTTCGTTCTACACTATTTATTTAGGTGCATCGCAGATCTTAGCTGCAAGGATTGTAATTTTTGATTTAGGTCTTTATAGCTTTTATGCACCTTCGGCTGTTTTCATCTACCCATTCATAGCTCAAAGTATAGATATGATTAATGAAGTTTACGGAAGAAAAAGAACTCACCTTGCAATAGCTATAGCCTTCATAACGCAGGTCCTTTTAGTGACCTTTATATTAATGATAAATAATTTATCTCCAGCACCCCTCTTTAAATTTGAAGAGGCATGGAAGGGTATTTTTGGCTTAGGAATAAGAATTACAGGGGCATCTTGGCTCTCTTTTTTAATATGTCAGAATCTTGATGCTTATGTGTTTGCATGGTTAAAAAAGAGATATGAGAGAAGGGTCTTTTTAAGAAGTATAACAAGCGATTTATTAGATTTGACATTAGATAGTATCATTTTCGTAACACTGGCATTTTATGGAGTTATGCCTGTTGTTCCACTTATAGCAGGACAGATCATCAGTAAAAATATTATAGGCTTTTTAGACACGCCTTGGTTTTTATGGTATAAAAGATTACTACAAAAATCGATCTAAAAATTACGATTCTTTCTTTAGTTCTTCAAGTATTCTTCTTACCTTCTTCTTGTGACCTTCCGGGCCGAGATTATAAGATTCTGGTATCCATTCTATCTCCTGAAGATTTGTTACCAGTTGGGGGATCTTATCCCATGGGATTGTCATAAGGATTCTACCCTCTGGAAAAAGCCTTCGCGATTTCATCCCAAACCCGAATCCTGTAACAGTAAAATTTATATCTCCAGTAAGATACGGATAGATATAAAGCCATGCACATCCAGCTACAGGTGTCCCCTTTGCGCTCCAGAATTCTCCTGTGGTATAAGATTTTGCACGAAGTATGATTTCTGCTTGTTCAACTGTGGCAAGGATAATTATAAGATCAGGTTCAAAATTCATTTTCTCAATGGGTGAAAATGAAACATACGTTACAGAGTTTCTTGGTAGTCTTGGAAGATATTGGTAGATCCTTCTATTTGCCCTTTCTTCTTTAAAGATTCCAAGCCTTGGTCCTACTCGTCCCTGCTCAAATATAGGTTCATTTTCTATCATACCAAGAATAAGAGGGCCTATGCATGTAAAGTTATCTTTTGTGACATAGAAATCGCTACCATTTTGTGCCTCTTTTAACATCTCGCAGAAATCCATAACCTTATCTAAGGGATTAATTTCAGGAGGTCTTACATTTAGAAACTTCACACCCACAGGACTTATCTCAAATTTAAACCTTCCAAATAGATCCTTTAATTTTGTTATCATAAATACCTCCTTTATCGCAATGAAATTCTTGAATAGCTCAATTTAGATTAAAATAATGTTAAAATTTTGTAAAGGAGAAAATATCACTTATATGTAATGGTGAGATTTAAGAATCTTATAAGATATTCCCTGAAAAGAACTCTGAAAAAGTCTTTGAAAGACTGGGGAGGTAGGGTTTCAAAACCCTTCGAATGCGGGCTTTTAATGTTTAAATTGCTAACAATCGCTTTAAAAAAACCCAATTATTTTAAGGGGATTAATCAATAGTGCTAACCTATAAAAGGTATCCGCTCGAAGGCTTTTTCACCCCACTCCCCATTTATGAAAGAATTTTTAAATAGTTTTTCAGAGGTCTCCTAAATGATTATTGACAAAGCGTGTAATTTTTAAGATATTATATTTGAGGAGGTTATAAGGATGAGGTGTAGATATTGTGGAGAAACAATAGAGGATAGTTATTTTTGGACAAATCAAGGGATGTGCATTTATTGTTATGATCTATACAAGAATGGTTTAAAATATGAAGGTGAAGAGGATGCTTTACCCAAAAAGCCAATGGCGATAGCTGGAAAGAGAGAGATAGAAGATCAGAAAAAAGAGATAGCCAATTGATGGCTAAAGAAAGGAGACTCTATGAGGGCTATATGGAAAGGATATTTAAAGGTGAGTCTGGTTACTATACCCATAAAGCTTTATAATGCAGTTAATAAAAGGAAGTCAATCCAGTTTAACCTTCTTCATAAAGAATGTAAGACAAGAATCAAACAGAAGACATTCTGTCCGGCCTGTAATCGAGATATATCAGATGAGGAGATTGTAAGGGGCTATCAGTATGGGAAGGATATGTTTGTAATTATAACAGATGAGGACCTACAGAAGGTTAAAAAAGAGTCGACAGAGGCGATTGAGATATTAAAATTTATAGATGAAAGAGAAATTCATCCAATATATTATTCAGAATCTTATTATATAGTTCCGGATGGGAAGATAGGTGAAGAGGCTTTCTCACTTTTTCATAAGGCTATGTCCGAGACAAGAAAGGCCGCCCTTGCGAAGGTTGTATTAAGAAATAGGGAGCATCTGTTTTCGATATCTCCATATAATAGAAACTTTATTGCTTATGGTCTTTATTATCCTGACGAAATACAAAAGATAGAAAAGATTGAAGGCATTGAAGAAATCGGTAAGATTTCTTTAGATACAAATGCCATATCAATGGCAAAGGCTGTCATTAATAATATGAGTGGTAGTTTTAAACCTGAGGAATATGTTGATGAATACAGTCAAGGGCTCATGGAGATCATTAAGGCAAAGATCGAGGGCGAGGAGATAAAAGTAAAACCAGAAGTTGAGAGGGCAAAGGTTATAAGCCTTATGGATGCCCTTGAGAAGAGTTTAAAAGAGACCGAGAAGACTCGAGAAATACCCCGTAAGGAAATGGCAACCGCTGGGAGGAAGGTAAAAAAGGCTCAAATAAAAGAGGAAAAGGCAGTAGATGCTTGACGAAAAAGTCTTACCAATGCTTGCTTATTCCTCCAGTCCTTTTGATTCCAACAAACATATATTTGAGATAAAATGGGATGGAACAAGATGTATAACCTTTTTTAATGGCAGGGATATCCGCCTCCAGAATCGAAGGCTTGTTGATATAACATATCGATACCCCGAACTTATTCAGATATATAAAGAGATTGAGGCAAAGAACGTAATATTAGATGGTGAGATTGTTGTCTTTCATAATGGAAGGCCTGATTTTAATAGATTACAGCAAAGAGAACATATAGAAGATCCATTAAGAATAAGAATTCTCTCAAAAACCATGCCTGCTACATATATTGTTTTTGATATACTTTATCTAAATGACAGGAGTTGTATTCAAATACCATTAATAGAAAGGAAGGGAATATTAAAAAATATTCTTAAGTGTCCTGCATCCATAATAGAATCAAAATTCATCAATGAAAAAGGAATAGCATTTTTTAAAGAGGTTGTATCAAATGGATTTGAAGGTATAATGGCTAAGTCAATAAACAGTCCCTATCTGATTGGGAAAAGGTCAAGGTATTGGTTGAAGATTAAACCAAGGTCATCAAAAGAGTGTTTCATAATAGGCTATACTCAGGGCAAAGGGGAAAGAAGCGGGGTTTTTGGTTCTTTAGCAATTGCGACTTTAGATAAAGGGGAATTTATTTTTCGGGGAAAAGTTGGAAGTGGTTTTGATGAAGAAATGCTTAAAGAGATATCATCAAGATTAAAACAGTTAGAAGTTGATAAACCTCCAATCCCAAATTTAAGAAAACAAAAAGGTATAATCTGGGTTAAACCTGTAATTAGATGTGAAGTGCTTTTTCAGGAAATGACAGGAGATGGGCTTTTTAGAGCCCCTGTTTTTAAAAAGCTTATAGAATGAACAGGTTATTTAATCAGAACGAGATATCAAGAATATTATCAGTATCAGAGAAGGAGGTCAAGACCTGGGAAAAGCTAGGGCTTGTCTCTCATGTAAAGAAGGAATCAGGCGATATATTCTTTGATTTCAAAGGGCTTGTAGCATTTCGGACTCTAAAAGGACTTTTAAATGAAGGTATATCTCTTAGGAGAATAAAAAGATGTTTAGAAAAGTTAAGAAAGATCATGCCCGAAGTTAGTCAACCCCTATCCGAAATAAAGATATTTGTTTATAAAGATAAATTAATTTTATGCAAAGATAATCTCCGATTTACACCTGATGGACAGCTTCTCATTAATTTTTCAATAAGGCAAAAGAATCTTATTCCGTTACCTGTTGATAAAATAGAAGAGTTATTCTTTCAGGCACTTGAACTGGAGGAG